>NZ_NFKG01000005.1:0-98729 GCF_002160275.1 Pseudoflavonifractor sp. An187
AATTGATGAGACCCTTCATTTCACTGTGTTACCAGTTTCCATGAAGGACTCGTGTCCTTCTGGTGCTTTTCGTGTTTCTCATTGTTTAATTTACAAGGTACAAACCGCTTCATCAGCGGGTTTTTATTGTACCACGCGGTTTTCAACTTGTCAACACCTTTTTCAACTTTTTTCGAAGCTGTTTGGCGTTGTTTTGTTTCGTCCGGGGCACGTTTAGATACTATACCAGCTCTTCTCTCATTTGTCAACACCTTTTTTCAACTTTTTTATCGTTTGCTTTTCCCGCCCTCCTGTGGTATCGTAGGTTTGCTATATCTACTATATAATGTAAGAGCGGAGGTATCCCTATGCCCATTCGTATTCCCGACTCCCTGCCTGCTACCAGTGTATTGGAGGGCGAGAATATCTTCGTGATGACAGAGCACCGTGCTCTCCACCAAGACATCCGACCTTTGAATCTTTTGATTCTGAATCTTATGCCCACGAAGATCGTCACCGAGACGCAGCTGCTGCGCAAGCTGTCCAACACTCCCTTGCAGATCAATGTACAGCTGCTCAAGACCAGCAGTCACGTCTCTCAGAATACAGACAGCCATCACTTGGACTCCTTCTATACCACCTTCGATCAAATCCGCAACAACCACTATGACGGCATGATCATCACCGGGGCCCCAGTGGAAAACCTGGACTTCGAGGAAGTGGACTATTGGGAGGAGCTGTGTCAGATCATGGAGTGGACTCGCACCCATGTGCACTCCACCTTCCACATCTGCTGGGGCGCTCAGGCCGGGCTGTACTATCACTACCAGATTCAAAAGCACACCCTGCCCCACAAGCTGTTTGGCATCTATCAGCATCAGATCATCCGCAAGCAGTCCCCCCTGTTCCGGGGCTTTGACGACCGCTTCTATGCCCCCCACTCCCGATACACCGAGGTGCACCTGGAGGACCTCCAGGCCATCCCCGAGCTGGAGCTGCTGGCGGTATCCGACGAGGCAGGGGTCTTCGGCGTGAAGAGCATGGACAACCGCCGCTTCTTCATCTTCGCCCACCCGGAGTACGACGAGGACACCCTGGCCCGGGAATACTTCCGGGATGTGGACCGTGGCCTGGACATCGCCGTCCCCGCCCACTACTTCCCCCAGGACAACCCCAACCAGGCCCCCATTGTCAACTGGCGGTCCGCCGGACAGCTGCTGTACACCAACTGGCTGAACTACTACGTCTATCAAACCACCCCCTACGACTTACGGGAGATTTCCAATGAAGATTGATTTTGAAGCGGTGCGCAACAACCCTGAAATCCGCACCTATATCACCCAGGCAGACGCCTCTCTGGTGGCCCTGGGCTACACCGAGCACTCCTTTGCCCACGTCACCAAGTGTGCCATGACCGCCGCCCAACTGTTACAGGACCTGGGCTACGATGAGCGGCACATTGAGCTGGCCAAGATCGCCGGGTTCATGCACGACATCGGCAATGTCATCAACCGAGTGGACCACGCCCAGAGCGGTGCTGTTATGGCCTTCCGCATTCTGGACAAGATGGGCATGGAGCCTGCCGACGTGGCAGTGGTCATCACCGCCATCGGCAACCACGACGAGCACACCGCTTACCCGGTCAACGCCGTGGCCGCCGCCCTCATCCTGGCAGATAAGAGCGACGTGCGCCGCAGCCGGGTGCGCAACCAGGACACCATTAACTTCGACATTCACGACCGGGTCAACTATGCCGTGGAGAACTCCGACCTGACCCTGGATTCTCAGGCCAAGACCCTGACCCTGTCCATCACCATCGATACGGAGATCTGTGCGGTGATGGACTACTTCGAGATCTTCCTCTCCCGCATGCTCCTGTGCCGCAAGGCCGCCGAGTTCTTCTCTCTGAAATTCCAGTTGGTTATCAACGGTTCTAAGGTGTTGTAATATGCTGCATGTCACCAATCTCCGTCTGCCCATTGACGCAGACCAGACAACCTTATATAAGAAATTGGCCAAGCACCTGGGGGTGTCGGTAAAGGACCTGTCCCAGGTGGTGCTCACCCGCCAGTCCATTGACGCGAGAAAAAAGCAGGACGTGCACTACGTCTGCTCGGTGCGGGTACAGGTGGCCAACCAGCAGGCGATATTAAAGCGTCACCCCAAGGGGGTCACCCTGTGGGAGGAGAAGCCCTACACCCTTCCGCCCCTGGGCCGCACCTCCTCCCTCCCCCCGGTGGTGGTGGGCACCGGCCCCGCCGGACTGTTTGCCGCCCTGACCCTGGCCCGGGCTGGATTGAAACCTATCGTGCTGGAGCGTGGCGGTGACGTGGACCAGCGCACCCAGGCGGTGGAGGCGTACTGGTCCACCGGGAAGCTGGACTCCCGCTCCAACGTGCAGTTTGGCGAGGGAGGCGCCGGCACCTTCTCCGACGGCAAACTCACCACTGGCATCAACGACCCCCGCATCGCCCATGTGTTCCGCACCTTTGTGGAGCACGGGGCCCCGGAGGACATTCAGTGGTCCCACAAGCCCCACATCGGCACCGACATTCTCCGCTTGGTGGTGAAATCCATGCGAGAGGAGCTGATTTCCCTGGGCGCTGAAGTGCGCTTTGGCCATCAGCTCACCGGGCTGCACATTCAGGACGGCGCCATTACCTCCGTGGAGATCACCCACGACAGTGAGGTCTACACCCTTCCCTGCGACACCCTGGTACTGGCTCCCGGCCACTCGGCCCGAGACACCTTCGCCATGCTCCTGGACAGTGGGCTGGCCATGGAGCAGAAGAACTTCGCCATCGGGGTACGCATTGAACACAAGCAGGAGGCGGTGAGTCAGGCCCAGTTCGGCCCCAGCTGGGACAAGCTGCCCGCTGCCGACTACAAACTGTCCTGTCACCTGCCCAATGGCCGCTCCGCCTTTACCTTCTGCGTCTGCCCTGGCGGGCAGGTGGTGGCCTCCGCCAGCCAAGACGGGCAAGTGGTCACCAACGGCATGTCCCTGCGGGCCCGGGACCAGGAGAACATCAACGGCGGTTTCCTGGTGGGCGTGGGCCCCGACGACTTCCCCGGGGACGACCCTCTGGCCGGGGTACGATTCCAAGAACAGTGGGAAGAGGCCGCCTGGGCCTATGGCGGCGGCAATCCCATGGCTCCCGCCCAGACCGTGGGGGATTTCCTGGCCGGACAGCCCTCCTCTGGGCCCCGCTCCGTTCTCCCCTCCTATCGGCCCGGGGTGGTATGGGGCAGCTTGGAGGGGGTGCTGCCCGACTATGTGCTGGACACCCTGCGCCAAGCCCTCCCACTCTTTGACCGGAAGCTCAAAGGCTTTGCCACCCCCGAGGCGGTTCTCACCGGCGTGGAGACCCGCTCCTCCTCCCCAGTACGCATGGTCCGAGACCAAGATTACCAGTCCATCTCCGTCCGGGGGGTCTACCCCTGCGGCGAGGGGGCCGGGTACGCCGGAGGCATCACCTCCGCCGCCGTGGATGGCATCAAAGTGGCGGAAGAAATTATTCAAAAAAATTTTTGAGGCACACGCAATAATTCTGTCCTCTCCTGCGTTATATAGATGAACAGAGGTGAAACCATGATATTATTCACATCGGCTCTGCCCGTTGAGCGCTCCGGGCACGACAGCCACCAGCTGGATGATCTCATCACACGGATGGCCCAGGGAGACAAAGAGGCCCTGGCCAGCCTCTACCAAGCCACCAAGGCCGCCGTATACGGTTTTGCTCTGTCGGTACTGAAAGACGTGGACCATGCAGAGGACATTACCCAGGACACCTTTATCCAACTCTATCACAGCGCCGGGTCCTACCGCTCCCAGGGAAAGCCCATGGCCTGGATCATCACCATCACCCGTAACCTAGCCCTGTCCCGGCTGCGGGAGCAGTCCCACACCCTCCCCCTGGAGGAGGCACATCTGGCCCGGCTCTCCCACAATCCCATGGTGGACCAGGACGACCTGCTCACCTTAGACTCCCTGCTCTCCCTTCTGGATGACCAGGAGCGGCAAATCGTCACCCTTCACGCCCTCACAGGGCTCAAGCACCGGGAGATCGCCCAGCTGTTGTCCCTGCCCTTACCCACAGTTCTTTCCAAGTACCATCGTTCCATTAAAAAGCTTAACGCCGCATGGAAGGAGGCAGACTGAGATGACCCACGAGGAAATTCACAAGCGAATTCAGCAGGCGGCCACCCACGCTGCCCCCGATCAGTTGGATGCCATCCTTTCCGCCTGCGAGGAACAGAAAGGAACTGTGATCTCTATGAAAAACAATCAGAAGCGCCGCTGGATTGCCCCTCTCTCCGCCGCAGCCGCCCTGGCCATTGTGGCCGGCAGCATCTTTGGCATCTCCCGTTTCCAACAGGCAAGTGCCGCCGACTCGGTGGTGACCCTGGACATCAACCCCAGCATCGCCCTGTCCGTCAACAACAAGGAGACCGTCACCACCGCCACCCCCCTCAACGATGACGCCAAGGACATCATGGGCGGCATGGAGCTGGAGGGCACCAATCTGGAGACTGCCGTCAACGCCATCATCGGCGCCTGCCTCCAAAAGGGGTATCTGGACGAGCTGGAGAACGCCATTCTGGTATCGGTGGAGAACGCTGACGCCGACACCGCCACCCAGCTCCAGAACGAGCTCACCACCACCATCTCCGGCGCCTTCCAGTCCGGGGCCATCCTCACCCAGACCGTCACCGTGGACGACGACCTGGCCCAGCTGGCCCAGCAGTACAACATCTCCGCCGGAAAGGCCAGCCTCATCCAGGAGGTCATCGCTCAGGACAGCACCCTCACCTTTGAGTCCCTGGCCCCCCTGTCCATGAGCGAGATCTCCCTCATCGCCTCCTCCCGCAACCTGACCACCACCGGGGTGTCCCAGACCGGCACCACCAGCGATCAGGCCTACATCGGCCAGGACGCCGCCTTGCAGGCCGCCTGCGACCACGCCGGCATCGCCACCAGCGATGTGCAGGGGCTGAGCACCGAGTTTGGTTGGTCCAAGGGCGTCATGGTGTACGAGCTGGACTTTTGCAGCGGCGGCACCGAGTACGAGTACGACATCAACGCCACGGACGGCAGTGTGGTGAAGAACGAGCAGGAGCCCTGCGACCACACCTGGCATACCAGTTCCGGTAACACCGGCGCTCAGGGCAACACCACCTTCATCGGCGAGTCTGCCGCCACCGCCGCCGCTCTGACCCACGCCAAGGTGGACCAGAGTGCCGCCCAGTCCCTCACCGTGAAGCTGGACGAGGACGACGGCGTGACCTACTATGAAATTGAGTTCTGCTCTGCCGGAGTGGAATACGACTACGAGATCAACGCCACCACGGGCGACGTGGTAAAGTTCGAGCAGGACACCTGCGACCACTACGCCCACCGCACCGGTTCCAACAACTCCACCAACCAGAATCAGAACCAAAACCAAGGCAACTCCAACGGGTCCTATATCGGCTATGACGCCGCCCTTCAGGCCGCTTGTAAGCATGCCGGAGTGGACGCCTCTCAGGTCTCCCGGCTGGAGAACGAGCTGGACCACGACGACGGCGTGGCCCGCTACGAGATTTCCTTCCATGTGGGCAACATGGAGTATGAGTACGAAATCAACGCCACCAACGGCCAAGTTCTGAAATACGAGTCTGAGCGGGACGATTGACGTGGCGCACACCCCTATGACCCGGCACGGAATTCTTTCTGTGCCGGGTCCTTGCTTTTCCCCGCCCATTTGGCTATACTGTCACCCAAAGGAGGAATCACTGTGCTCCATCGTCATCCCAACTACTATCCCGGTTTCCGCTGCCTGGGCGGTGCCTGTCCCGACACCTGCTGCCGGGACTGGGACATTGTCCTGGATGAGGAGACCCTCTCCGACTACCAACACGCCCCTGCTTCCCTGGCCCAGCGCCTCCAGGAGAGTCTCACCACCGACGAGGAGGGAGACACCTGCTTCCGCCTGGACCACCGGGGCTTTTGCACCATGCTCACCCCGGACGGGCTGTGCGCCATCCAAAAGGAGTGGGGGGAGTCCCATCTGTGCGACCACTGCGCCGCCTATCCCCGATTCATCGAGAAGTACGGCAACCTCACCGAGGCCTCCCTGGCCATGTCCTGCCCCGAGGTGGCCCGGCTGCTGCTGGAGAGCCCCGCGTTCCAGGTGGAGGAGGTGGATGACGGCCACCCGGACCAGCCCTTCCCCGACATTCCGCCCCAGCTGCTCGCCGGACTGGAGACCACCCGGCAAGCGGTCCTGAACGGGATGGAGGAGCAGAGGTACACCCTCTGGGAACGCCTGCAAGGGGTGCTGTATTTGGCGGATACACTACAGGACGCCATTGACCGCGAGGACTACCCGGCCATGGCCCAAGCCGCCCTCTCCCTCCGCCCCCTCTCCTCCACCGGGAACGGGAAAGAATTCGCCCAGACCCTGTGCCGGTTCTTCTCCTCCCTGGAGCCCCTGCGCCCCACCTGGCCCCAACGTCTGAGCCAATGCTGCCAGCAGTTGGAGAGCCTGACCGAGGCGGAGTACCAGGACCTGTGCCGCCGCTTCGAGGGCCAGTTCCCCCAGTGGCAGCGCCACCTCACCAACGTGGCGGAGTATCTTCTCTTCCGCCACTGGCATAAAACCGTCAACGATGACCAACTCTATGGACGGGCGGCCTTTGTCTCGTGCAGCACGATTCTACTCTACCATCTGTTCCTCACCCAGTGGGCAGAGCGAGAAGCCCTCAGCCAGGCGGAGGAAATTGCCCTCTGCTGCGCCTTCAGCCGGGAGGTGGAGCACATGGAGGAGAACCTGGACCTGGCCATGGACACCTGTGCCGCCCTGTCCCCCGACGCCATCCACTTCCCCCAATGTTAAAAGGAGTTCAACGTCCCATGGATATTTCCACTCTGGTTTCCCACCAACACGCCCACTTCCGCTCTGGCGCCACCTTGCCCGTGGCCGCCCGTCTGGACGCTCTGGACCGTCTGCGCCGCAACATTCTGGCCATGCAGCCGGACATTGAGGCGGCTCTCCAGGCGGATTTGGGCAAGCACCCCTACGAGAGCTACTTCTGTGAGATCGGCCAGGTGCTGGAAGAGCTGTCCTATCTCCGCTCCCACCTGCGCCGCTGGGCCAAGCCCCGGACAGTCCACACTCCCATGACCCTGTTCCCCGCCAAGAGCCGCCGCTACCCCCAGCCCTATGGGGTGGTGCTGGTGATGTCCCCCTGGAACTACCCCTTTATGCTGTCTCTGACCCCGGTGCTGGGGGCCATCGCCGCAGGCAACTGCGTCATCCTCAAGCCCTCCGCCTATGCCCCCGCCACCTCCCAGGTACTCGCCCAACTCATCGCCGCCACCTTTGACCCCCAGTATGTGGCGGTGGTGGAGGGAGGCCGGGCGGAGAACTCCGCCCTTCTGGACCAGCGGGTGGACTACATCTTCTTCACCGGCGGGGTCACCGTGGGCAAAGAGGTGATGCGCCGGGCCGCCCAGAACCTCATTCCCGTGACCCTGGAGCTGGGCGGCAAGAGCCCCTGCATTGTGGACGAGACCGCCGACCTGGCTCTGGCCGCCAAGCGCATCGTGTTTGGTAAGTTCCTCAACGCCGGACAGACCTGTGTGGCCCCGGACTATGTGCTGGTGCAACAGACGGTGAAAGACCAGCTGGTGGAGCAGCTGAAAAAGGCTCTCCACGACGCTCTGGGGGACGACCCTCTGTCCAATCCCGAGTACGGCAAGATTGTCAACGACAAGCACTACCGCCGCATTCTGGGCCTGCTGGAGGGTCAGACCATCCTCTTGGGCGGCCAGGCCCGAGACGGCAAGATCGCCCCCACCCTGCTGGACCAGGTAGACCCCCAGTCCCCGGTGATGCAAGAGGAGATTTTCGGCCCCGTCCTCCCCATTCTCTCCTACGCCACGCCCCAGGAGGTGGTGGACTTTGTGTCCAGCCGGGAGAAGCCCCTGGCCCTGTACCTCTTCTCCAGGAGCCGGGCGATGCAGGACTTGGTGACCTCCCGTCTATCCTTCGGCGGCGGCTGCTTCAACGACACCATTCTGCACCTGGCCACCCCCTACCTACCCTTCGGCGGGGTGGGCAACAGCGGCATGGGCGCCTACCACGGCAAGGCCAGCTTCGACACCTTCACCCATTACAAGAGCATCCTGGTGGGCGGCCAGCACGTGGACGTGCCTCTGCGCTACCACCCCTACACCCCCTCCAAGCTCAATCTCTTGAAACGGTTCCTGAAATGACAACAAGCTGCGGCGCAAAATGCGCCGCAGCTCTTCTTTTACTCCATATCCTTAATGGCCATGGGAAAGGCGGTGATGAACCAGGGGGCAAAGCGGGCGGGATCTTGGATGAGGAGGGAGAGAATCTCCTCCTTAGTGTACCACCGAGTCTCCATAATTTCCTCCGGATTGGGGGTCACCGGTCCGGCATAGGCCCCCACAAACACATGGTCGTACTCATACTCGTACAGGTCCGGGGCGAACTGGTGGCGGTAGACGAAACTGCCCACCTCCCGGCAGGGACAGGACACCCCCAGCTCATCCATGAGCCTGCGCTGCACCGCCTCTTCCAGCGTCTCCCCGTCCCGGGGATGGGAACAGCAGGAGTTGGCCCACAGCCCGCCCGAGTGGTACTTGTGGAGGGCCCGGCGCTGGAGGAGCACCCGCTCCCCGTCATACAAAAAGATGGAGAATGCCCGGTGGAGCAGCCCCCTCCGGTGGCACTCCTCCTTCCCCATGGTGCCCACTGGCACGTCCAGGGGGTCTACACAGATCAGCAGGTCTTCCATGTCACTGGCCTCCCATCTTCTTGTACGCCTCCGCCGCCTGTTGGGCAGCCTGGGTACAGTTGTCCATCATCTCTTTAATCTGGGCCTGGCTGGCGTGGTCCAGATGCAGCCCGGCACAGATGCACACCGTCTCGTTGGTGGCCAGGCACAGCTGCTTTGCCACCGTCTGGGCGGCATACACATCCTTGTGTCCGGGGCCGCAGATGGTGCTGAGGTCCGCTATGAGCCCCTCTCCCGAGGACTTGGGACGGGGTACGGCGTAGGCCACGCCGCCTACATGGGCCTCACCCCCGGTGAGGAAGCCGCACAGCCCCCGCCCCTGGGTGGTGGTGAGGATGAGACGGACGGCGCAGGGGGCGCTGCCCACCTTCACTTCCAAATCCATGCCCCTCACCCCTTCCACGGCTGGAACCGCTCATAGTCCAGATCAAACTGCATGAGAATTTTCCCGATGATATGGTCCACCTGGTCTTGGGCGGTGGGGTAATCGCTGTAAAAGGTAAGCATGGGCGGGATAATCACATACCCCGCCTCGCAGGCGGTGAGCAGGTTGCGGCAGTGGATGCGGTTGAGAGGCATCTCCCGGGGCACCACCACCACCCGGCGGTTCTCTTTCAGGCACACGTCCGCCGCCCGCACAATGAGGTCCTCGTCATAGGCGTTGGCCAGTCCCGAGAGGGTCTTCATGCTGCACGGGAGGATGATCATCCCGTCGGTGCGGTAGGAGCCGCTGGAAATGGCGGCCGCCAGATTGTCCACGTCATAGGTATAGTCCGCCAGCTTCTTCAACTCTTCCAAGCCTATGGAGGTCTCCCGCTGGAAAATCACCTCTGCACCTCGGCTGATGACCAGGTGGGTCTCCACCTGGGGCATGTGGTGGAGCACCTCCAACAGTCTGGCCCCCATCTGCACCCCTGTGGCGCCGCTGATTGCTACAATAAGCCGTTTCATGTCTGTGTCTCGTCCTTTCATGGTTCCTGGGTCAGTATGCCCTGCTGCGCAAAGAACTCATAGAGGTGCTCCGCCCCGGCGGACAGGTGGGCGTGCTTGAGCCGCACCACCCCGATGAGGGACTCCATGCCCCCCCTGAGGTCCTTACAGCACAGCTCTGGGAACAGGTTGGTATTCACCAGGGCCTTGGGCAGGATGGTCACCCCCAGCCCCGAGTTTACCAGGCTGAGCAGGTACCGGTGCCGGGCGGCGGTGTAGATCACCGACGGATGGAAGTTCTCCCGGTGGAACTGCCGGACACACAGGTTATGCAGCACCGACTCGTCGCTCATGAGCACAAAGGGCAGATGGGAGAGCTGAGAGAGGGAGACGGATTCCTCCGGCGGGATTCCCTCCTGGGTGTTCCGGTACACCAGCACCAGCTTGTCCCGCTAGATGGGGTGGAACTCATATACCTCCGGGTCCAACTCGTCCATACGCACCACAGCGAAATCCAGCTTGCCGTGGTCCAGCAGGGGAATCAGCTTGCCCTGGTTGTCCTCGGTAATGTTCACCTGCACCCGCTCCATGGCCACCTGATAGGAGGTCAGCCGCTCCAGCAGGCGGTATCCCTGCTCCAGAGGCAAAATTCCCATGGAGATGGTCTTCTTGGCACTGCTGTACTGCTCCATATCCTGGAGCATGGCCTTGTAGGTATTGTTGAGCTTTCTGGCGTATTCCAGAAACGCGGTGCCCCCTGGGGTGAGGGCAATTTTGTTGTTGGTCCGGTCAAACAACTGGACGTTGAGCTCGGATTCCAGGGACTTGATCTGTTTGGAGAGGGAGGACTGGGAGATAAACGTCTCGCTGGCCGCTGCAGAAAACCCACCCCAATTCACGATGTCCAGAAAGTGTTGGATCTGTGCCATGGTCATGTCCATTCCCCCTTGTTTTCACTCTTATCTTATGAATTTTACTACGTCTGACACCAATCATGCAACTCCCCATACCAAAAATTCTCCATCGTTTTTGGGAATAGGCGCACCACCTTTGTGAATTGCCCCCCAAAGTTTGCGGGGTGTATACTCTACGATAAGGTATGCTCTGCCAGACAGAGCCCCACAACGTCTAGAAAAGAGTGTGATTCACATGGCAAACATCAACGATTTGCGTTCTGCGCTGGAGCTGCTCCAAACCATAGACGGGCAGTATGTGGAGACCGACGTGGAAGTGGACCCCAACGCCGAGCTCTCCGGCGTGTATCGCTATGTGGGAGCTGGCGGCACCGTCTCCCGCCCCACCCGGGAAGGCCCCGCCATGGTGTTCAACAACGTGAAAGGTCACCCCGACGCCCGAGTGGCCATCGGCGTGCTGGCCAGCCGCAAGCGGGTGGGCTATCTGCTGGGGGAAAAGCCGGAAAACCTGGGCAAGCTACTCAACCGGGCTGTGTCCAACCCCATCCCCCCTGTGGTGGTGGATGCCTCCAAGGCCCAGTGCCAGGAGGTGGTGCACTACGCCACCGAGGAGGGCTTTGATATCCGCAAGCTCATCCCCGCCCCCACCAACACCGAGGAGGACGCCGGCCCCTACATCACCATGGGCCTGTGCTACGCCTCTGACCCGGAGACAAAAGAGTCTGACATCACCATCCACCGCCTGTGCCTGCAGAGCAAGGACGAGATCTCCATGTACTTCGTCCCCGGTGCCCGCCACCTGGGCGTGTTCCGGGAGAAGGCAGAGGCCATGGGCAAGCCCCTGCCCATCTCCATCAGCGTGGGCGTAGACCCCGCCATTGAGATTGCCGCTTGCTTCGAGCCCCCCACGACTCCCCTGGGCTACAACGAGCTGGGCGCCGCTGGCGGCATTCGTGGCCAGGCCGTGGAGCTGGCTCCCTGTCTGACCATTGACGAGAAGTGCATTGCCAACGCCGAGTATGTCATTGAAGGCGAGCTCATCCCCAATGCCCGGGTACGGGAGGACATCAACACCGATTCCGGCAAGGCCATGCCTGAGTTCCCCGGCTACACCGGTGTGGCCAACCCTGCGGTGCCCATCATCAAGGTCAAGGCTGTCACCACCCGCAGAAATCCCATCATGCAGTCCTGCATTGGCCCCAGCGAGGAGCATGTGTCCATGGCGGGCATCCCCACCGAGGCCAGCATTCTGGCCATGGTGGAGCGTGCCATGCCCGGCAAGCTGCAAAATGTGTACTGCGCCTCCTGCGGCGGCGGCAAGTACATGGCCGTACTGCAATTTAAGAAGTCTGTCCCCTCCGACGAGGGCCGTCAGCGCCAGGCCGCCCTGCTGGCCTTCTCCGCCTTCAGCGAGCTCAAGCACGTGTTCCTGGTGGACGAGGATGTGGACTGCTTTGACCTCAGCGACGTCATCTGGGCCATGAACACCCGCTTCCAGGCAGATGTGGACCTCATCCCCATCCCCGGCGTGCGCTGCCATCCCCTGGACCCCTCCAACGATCCCACCATCTCTCCCTCCATCCGGGACCACGGCATCGCCTGCAAGGCCATTTTCGACTGCACCGTCCCCTTCGATCAGAAGCACCGCTTCCAGCGCTCCAAGTTCAAGGAGCTGGACCCCAAAAAGTGGGTGCCTGATCTGTTCTAACCTGCGCTTCCATCTAGAAAGGAGAGAGAACCTATGCCAATTGGCGTGATGATCAACGCCCTGTCCGTGGTGGTGGGCGGCCTTGTGGGGGCCGTGGCCGGAGGGCTTTTGAAAGACGACTTCAAAGCCTGCGGCGGCTTCATCATGCTGGCCACCGGCTTCCGTATGATCAAGGTGAAGATGTTCCCCATCGCCGATATGGTGCCCGCCATGATCTTGGTCATGCCCATATCCGCCCTCTGGGTCAACTACATCATGCCCCTGGTCTCTTAAGCCAGGATCGCAACGGGCCGCAGAACACCATGTCCTGCGGCCCGTTCCCTTTTGATAGAAAAACAGCGAGGTCGAGAAACCCCTTTGGGATTTCCTGACCTCGCTGTTTTTGACGCTTGTGTCGCCTCAATCTCAGAGCTCCACGCTGCCGGTCTCGGTGTCGTTGACCACATAGTAAGCCAGACCCTCTTCGGGCTTGACATACACGCAGAACTTCTTCATGGAGGTAGCCTTGTTGCCCTGGGCCAGGTAATCTTCCTTGGCCTTCTTCACAACCTCAGCCATGTCCCACTCCTTGCCAGCAAACTGCACGTAAGCCAGCTCCACCTTCTTGGGGGCGGCGGTACGGGTGGTCTTCTTCACAGGCTGCTCCACAACCTTCTTCTCCAAAGAGGCTTCAACCTTGGGCTCGGTCACGGTCTTCTTCTGAGCCGCTGTCACTCTCGCCATCTTAATTTCCTCCTTTCACTTCATCTATCCAAGTGAATGTAACAGACTTGCTTTTGCAAATCTTGGTCTATTCTACTCCCTTTTCCCATGGTTTGCAAGGCATACGCACCATTTCTTCCCTTTTGAACAGGAGTACGCAGACATATATTCCATGATTAGGAAGTATTCCACAAAAGAAAAAGGACACACGTCCAACGTGTGTCCTTTTGGTGCGCGAGGCGGGAGTCGAACCCGCACGCCCTTGCGAGCACTGGCACCTGAAGCCAGCGAGTCTACCAATTCCACCACTCGCGCAAGTGGCTTGGTTGCCTCAGCAACGGAAGTAATAATACCACGGAAGTGGGCAGCTGTCAACACCTTTTTTCAATTTCTTTTCATTTTCTTCATCGGACCTTTGGCCCAGCGGCTGGCCCCTGGCCATGCATCTGCTCCCATAGATTTTGGAAAACAAAAAAGAAGGACACGATCAAGTCGTGTCCTTCTGGTGCGCGAGGCGGGAGTCGAACCCGCACGCCCTTGCGAGCACTGGCACCTGAAGCCAGCGAGTCTACCAATTCCACCACTCGCGCAAGCGGTGTGTCGCTCGTAGCGACAAGAGGTATATTACCATGGGTCTCCTTGTTTGTCAACAGATATTTTCAAAAAAACGACGATTTTTTTAGGTTGACAAAAAGGGTTGTCTGCGCTATAATGAACAAGCTTGAGTTATGCGGATGTGCTGGAACTGGTAGACTGGCTAGCTTGAGGTGCTAGTGGCCCACGGCCGTACGGGTTCGAGTCCCGTCATCCGCACCAGAAGGACACAACGGAAGTTGTGTCCTTCTTTTTTATTTCCATGACATGAATAGTCCGCCCCTCTCCCTCATAGTCTGGTGTTACCATACAGGAAATGAGGGATTGACACCATGAAAGCCGTACTCGCCCTGTCTCTGGTACTGCTGTGCCTGCTGCCCACCCATGCCCGGGCCGCTGAGGTGGATATCACCGCGCCCTCCGCTATTCTCATGGAGAAAAGCACCGGAGAGGTGCTCTTTGAGCAGGATGCCCACGCCGTCTACGAGCCCGCCTCGGTGACCAAGGTGATGACCCTGCTGCTGGTGATGGAGGCCATCGATGCCGGGACGCTCTGCTGGGATGACGTGATCACCGCCTCCCCCTACGCCTGCTCCATGGGCGGCTCCCAGATCTGGCTAAAAGAGGGGGAGCAGCTCACCGTCAGCGAGATGGTGAAGGCGGTGGCTGTGGCGTCTGCCAATGACTGCGCCGTAGCTCTGGCGGAAGCGGTGTCCGGCAGCGAGACCGCCTTTGTCCAACGCATGAACGAGAGGGCCAAAGAGCTGGGCATGGAGTCCACCGTCTTTTGCAACTGTACCGGACTCCCCGCCGAAGGCCACGTGTCCTCCGCCTACGACATCGCCCTCATGAGCCGGGAGCTGATTTTGAATCACCCCCAGCTGCGGGAGTACACCACCATCTGGATGGACACCCTCCGGGACGGTGCATTTCAGCTGACCAACACCAACCGGCTCATCTACTCCTATCCCGGGGCCACAGGGCTGAAAACCGGCTCCACCGATACCGCCCTCTACTGTCTATCCGCCACAGCAGAGCGGGACGGCATGGAGCTCATCGCCGTGGTGATGCACGCCGCCACCCCCTCCGACCGCTTTGACAGCGCCGCTGCCCTGCTCAACTACGGCTTTGCCAACTACTCCCTCACCCAAGTCTATCCCGAGCAGGTACTCCCCCCCATCTCGGTGCTGCTGGGGGAGCAGGACACGGTGCAGCCCGTACTGGACCACGACTGTACCATCCTCACTCACCAGAGCCAGAGCGCCGCTGTCACCACCCAGGTTCATCTGCCGGAGGAGGTCTCCGCCCCGGTGGATGAGGGGCAGAAGCTGGGCGAGATGATTGTGTATCTGGACGGCGAGGAACATGAGCGGGTGGACCTGGTGGCCTCCACCGGAGTGGCCCGCCTCACCGTGTGGGGCATCTTCCAGCAGCTTCTGGACACCCTGCTCTTTCTCCCCACCCATGCATAACAAAACGGCGTAGGAAGCCTTCAAACACTTCCTACGCCGTTTCCTATGTTGATTACTTCTCGGTTGCCACCAACATCTCACCGGCCCGGTAAATGTCGCCAGCGCCTACTGTGAGAATCAGGTCACCGGGCTGAGCCAGCTCCCGGAGCTTGGCGGTCACATCCTCCAGGGTGGGGCAGAAGATGCTGCCGGGAATCTGGGCAGCCAGGTCCGCCGAGGAGATGCCCAAATCGTTGGTCTCCCGGGCAGCGTAGATCTCCGCCAACAGGGTGATATCCGGCTTTTTCAGCACCCGCACAAAGTCGTCAAAGAGCTCATGGGTGCGGGTATAGGTATGGGGCTGGAAGGCGCAGATGACCCGCTTGTGCCCCAGGCTCTTAGCTGAGTCCAGCAGCACCTCCAGCTCGCCGGGGTGGTGGGCGTAGTCGTCGCACACCTCTGCCCCGTTGTAGTCTCCCTTGTACTCAAAGCGGCGTCCAGGCAGACGGAAGTCCCGCATGCCCTGCTCCACAGCCCAGCCGGGAACCCCCAGCACCGCAGCGGCAGCAGAGGCCGCCAGCACGTTTTTCACGTTGTGCATGCCGGGAATGGACAGCTCCACGTGGGCATACACCTGATCCCGGTACACCACGTCGAAGGTGGCAAAGCCGTGGTTCATCTCCAGGTTCTCGGCGTGCACGTCGCCCTTCTCCACACCGAAGGTAATCATGGGGCGGGTCTCCCCCTCCAGCGCCTTCATGGTGTTGGCATCCTCACAGTTGGCCACGATGTACCCACCGTCTGGCACCAGATCGGCAAAGGCCCGGAAGGAGTGCTCCACGTCCTCCAGGTCCTTGAAGAAGTCCAGGTGGTCCGCCTCAATGTTCAAAATCACCGCCACCGTGGGACGGAAGGAGAGGAAGGAGTTGCAGTACTCGCAGGACTCCAGAATGATGGTGTCACCCTGGCCCACCCGGTGCCCGGCCTTCAGCAGGGGCAGCGTGCCGCCAATCATCACCGTGGGGTCTAGCTGGGCGGCCATGAAGATGTGGGTGCAGATGGAGGTGGTGGTGGTCTTGCCGTGGGTGCCGGAGATGCACAGGGCGTTCTTATACCCTGTCATGATGGCGCCCCAGGCCTGGGCCCGCTCGAACACGGGAATACCAGCGGACAGAGCAGCAGCGATCTCCGGGTTGTCGTTGTGTACGGCGGCGGTGCGCACCACGCAGTCCGCCCCCTCCACGCTCTCAGGCAGATGGCCAATAGTCACCGGGATGCCCAAGCTGCGCAGGTGGGCCACGGTGGCACTCTCCTGCCGATCCGAACCCGTAATGATAACTCCGTTGCCCAGCAGCACCTCGGCCAGAGAGGCCATGGAAACACCGCCAATGCCCACCAGATGGGCCCGCTTTCCCGGTTTGATATACTCATGGATGTTATTGACTGACATATGCACACCCCATATAATAAAATTATCCTAATTCTTCTGGTACTATAAACTCAAAACCATTATATTATACTATGCGCCATGGAGAATGGCAACCGGGTTCTTCCCTTTTTTCCGTTTTTCCACAAGGAAAGGAGCACACCATGGATTACCCCAACACCCTCCCCCCTGCCGTTGCCCACTGTTGCCGTACCCTGTGGCAGGCCGGGTTTGAAGCTCACCCCGTGGGCGGCTGCGTCCGGGACCTGCTGCTGGCCCGCACGCCCCAGGACTGGGATATCTGCACCTCCGCCCTCCCCCAACAAGTCCAGAGCCTTTTTCCCCACACCGTCCCCACGGGCATCGACTACGGCACTGTGACGGTGGTGCTGGATGGGCAGGGTTTGGAGGTGACCACCTTCCGGTGTGAGGGCGGGTACCGGGACGGCCGCCGCCCCGACGCCGTGTCCTTTGTCTCCTCCCTCACCGACGACCTGTCCCGCCGGGACTTCACCGTCAACGCCATGGCTCTGGCTCCAGACGGCGCCGTCATCGACCCCTTTGGCGGACAGGCAGACCTGGAGAGCCGGGTCATCCGCTGCGTGGGAGACCCCATGCAGCGGTTCCAGGAGGACCGGCTGCGCATGTTTCGGGCCATCCGCTTCGCCGCTCAGCTGAATTTTACCCTGGACCCGGAACTGGTCCATGCCCTGGAGGAGTTGGGCCCCCAGCCTCACCACCTGCCCGCTGAGCGCATCCGCCCCGAGGTGGAGAAAACCCTGTGCGCCCCTGCCCCCCACTGGGCCAAGCTCTTCTTCTCCTCTGGGCTTCTCAGCGGCCCGGAGGTGGACGCCTCGCCTCTCTCAGGCCTTCCCCGCGAGCCTCTGCCCCGCTGGGCAGGGCTGGCCTCCCTGATGGCAGAGAGCGGCCACGACCCGCTCCCCCTACTTCAAAGCCTCATCCGGGACAAAAAGCTGATCGCGCCTCTGTCCCGGGCCCTCGTCCTATTTCAGGAGGGCCTACCCCAAGACGCCTCTGGCTGGCGGCACGCCCTGGCCCGGTACGGTATCCCCGCCTGCAAGGCCGGGGCTGCCATGGCTCAGGTACAGGGCAAAAAGGCCCCCAGGGAACTGCTGGACCAGGTATTGGCCCAAAGGCCCTGTCTCAGCGCCAAGGAGCTGGCCCTGTCTGGACGAGAGCTGGCAGCCATGGGGTTGTCAGGTCCAGACATTGGACGAGCCCAGAGGATGCTGCTGGACTATGTACTGGACCACCCGGAGGACAACACCCCGGACAAGCTCCGCCTCCTACTCAGCACATAAAATAAGCGGACAGAGCGAGGCTCTGTCCGCTTTGCTTTTGAGTTTTACAGCATCTGACGGCTGCGGGAGATGTTCATGGTGCCGTCCTGCATCTCGCCCACCCAGTCCAGGCTGCGGCCGGTACCCAGGGCCACGCAGGAGATGGCGTCGTCGGCCACATAGGTCTCGATGCCGGTGTGGGATTCGATGAGCTTGTCAAAGCCCCACACCAGAGATCCGCCGCCGGTCATGACAATGCCGTTGGTGGAGATGTCCGCCACCAGCTCGGGGGGCGTACGCTCCAGCACCCCGTGCACCGCCTCCAGAATGCGGGCGCAGGGCTCCTCGAAGGCCTCGATCATCTCGCTGGAGGTGACAGTGAACACCCGGGGCAGGCCGGTCATCAGGCAACGGCCCTTGATCTCCATGCTGACCTCCTCAGGCCGGGGGAAGACACAGCCGATCTTCATCTTCAGCTCCTCGGCGGTACGGTCGCCAATGAGCACGTTGTGGCGCTTGCGAATGTACTTCACCACCGCCTCACTGAAGGAGTCGCCAGCCACCTTGATGGAGGCGGACTCCACAATGCCGGACAGGGAGATGACGGCGATATCAGCGGTGCCGCCGCCGATGTCCACCACCATGTGGCCGTCGGGCTGAGTGATGTCGATGCCAGCGCCGATGGCAGCGGCCAGAGGCTCCTCAATGAGGTACACCCGGCGGGCACCAGCCTGGATGCCGGCGTCGATGACGGCGCGCTCCTCTACCTCGGTGATGCCGGAGGGCACGCAGATCACCACACGGGGCTTGAACAGACGGATGGGGGCCACCTTGCGGATGAACTCCCGGAGCATCCGCTCGGTCATATCGTAGTCGGAGATGACGCCCTCCCGCAGGGGACGGATGGCCACAATGTTGCCGGGGGTACGGCCCAGCATGTTCTGAGCGTCGGTACCCACCTTCAACAGCTTTCCAGTATTCTTGTCCAGGGCCACCACGGAGGGCTCCCGCAGCACGATGCCCTTATCTTTGATATATACCAACACACTGGCTGTACCCAGGTCAATTCCGATATCCTTTGCAAACATGTTATCACCTCATAGCACTTTCCACACAATACAATGCATACTATGAAATAGTATACTGGAATACAGCCATTTTTGCAATGCACATTGCTCCACAAACTTCGACATCATTCGCCCCCTGGATTTATCTGAATTTCTCTCCAAAATACACCAAGCCCCCAGCTGTCCCAAATCGCAGCTGGGGGCTTACTTCTGGCTAGAAATTTCCAATGGACGCTACCTACTCTTTCTTTGGATTTTTTGACTTTGGATTCCGAAGAGAAATGACGAACTCATGGTTTCTGCAAACGCTCACACCTTGGTTTCCGCCTTGTCTGCCACTGGCATCAGGGGATTCTCCTACGTGTCTTCTGCTTACTCAAGCCTGTTTGGAACTTTCCGAGTTTCACTTCACTTTGCGCAACCCAATCATCGAAGTCTGGATGTGTGTTACCTTCTTCCTTCATATTTTTCATATCGCGATATGTTTACTGAAGTAGTCGGTTCCGGTTAGTACATCGGACTCACCTTTCCTTTCTTCTTGTCTGTATTGTACTATGACCATCCCGTTTTGTCAACAGTTTTTATGAAATTTTTCTAAGAATTTTGAAGCAAAAACCGTGCGGCCTCAAGGCCGCACGGCATGTACTCATTTATGGTATCCAGACCCCTCTTGGATCTTAAATGCCCGGTAAATCTGCTCCAGCAGCATCACCCGAGCCAGGTGGTGAGGGAAAGTCATGGGGGACATGGACAGGCGCAGATGGGCCTTGTCCTTCACCGTCTGGCTCATGCCGAAGGAACCGCCCACCAGGAAGGTGAGGTCAGAGGCTCCCTCCACCATCCAGCTGCTTAAACGCTGTGCCAGCTGTGGGCTGTCCATGGTCTTGCCCTCAATGCACATGGCCACCACCTTGCCGCCCTTGGGCAGTTTAGCAAGAATCGCCGCCCCCTCTCGCTCCAAAGCGGCTTGGATTTGGGCCTGGGTGGGGCGGTCCGGCAGCCGCTCCTCGGGCAGCTCGGTGACGGTGAGGCGGCAGTATCCGCCCAGACGCTTGGCATATTCCGCCGCTGCCTCCAGGTAAAACTTCTCCTTCATCTTGCCCACGCAGATGATATGTACACTCACCATGTCCTCACACCTCCATCCACGCCGAGGCCTCGCTGCGGGGCGCTACGCACAGCTCCACGCTCTGCTCCCGCTCTCCAATCCCCGCCTGGGCCGCCAGTTTGGCGGTGGCGGGCTGGTTGTTCTCCTTAGATAAGTGGGCCAGCACCACTTGCCGGGTGCCTCGCTCCACCGCCCAGCGGGTGAGCTGGGCTCCCACCTGATTGGACAGGTGGCCCCGCTGCCCTGCAATGCGGCTCTTCAAGTATTCCGGGTAGGGGCCTGTGCGCAGCATCTCCGGGTCGTAGTTATACTCCGCCACCAGGGTACTGGCCCCCTGTACCGCCTCCAGTACCGGCTGGGTCACCACACCCAGATCGGTACAGAAGGTGAGTTTCCGCTCCCCCCGGGTCACGGTGTAGCCCACGGGGCTGACACAGTCGTGGCTGACGGGAAAGCTACCCACCACCAGGTCCCCCAGAGCAAAGCGCTCCCCGGGATCAAAGACCCGAAACCGGGGCTGTAACTCCGGATTCTTTCGACAGATCTCCCGGGCCGTCCCCTCGGCGGTATATAGCTCCACATCCAGCTGGCGGCACAGCACCGGGATGCCGCTGATGTGGTCGCTGTGCTCGTGGGTGATGAGAATGGCGGACAACTCCCCCGGCTGAATGCCCAGGCTCTTGAGCCCAGTGGTGATGCGCCGGGCGGATACCCCGGCGTCAATGAGGATATGGGTGCTGCCGTCGGTGATGACCGAGCAGTTGCCAGAGGAGCCGCTGGCCACGGTGGCAAACTTCAACAAACTTCTCTCCCTCCCCACAAAAAGCGGCAGCCCCTTGTCGGGACTGCCGCAGTCCATGTGTATCTTTGATGTTTAGCCCGCTGCGTTGGCGTTCTCCACCTGGGGATCAGGCAGGTCCACCACTTCGATCTGGGCTCCAATGCCAGTGAGCTTGGCCACGATGTCCTCGTAACCCCGCTCCACATGGCGGATGTTGCCCACCTCAGAGACACCCTGAGCGGCCAGAGCGGCCACCACCAGAGCGGCGCCGGCCCGCAGGTCACAGGCCTCCACCGGGGCTGCCATAAGCTGGGGCACGCCCTCAATGATGGCGATCTTGCCGTCCACCTGAATCTTGGCACCCATGCGGCGGAACTCCTCGGTATAGCGGAATCGGTTATCCCACACGCCCTCGGTGATGACGCTGGTGCCCTCTGCCAGACAGAGGACCGCGGCGATCTGGGGCTGCATGTCGGTGGGGAAGCCGGGATAGGGCATGGTCTTGATGTTGGCCCGGTGCAGAGGGCCATTGCGGCGGACAATGAGGCTATCGCCGTCCTCTTCCACCTCGACGCCCATCTCCAGCAGCTTGGCGGTGATGCACTCCATGTGCTTGGGGATGATGTTATTCACCCGCACCTCGCCGCCTGCAGCGGCCACAGCGGCCATATAGGTGCCCGCCTCGATCTGGTCGGGAATGATGGAGTATTCGCCCCCGTGGAGGTGCTCCACGCCCCGCACCTTGATGACATCGGTGCCGGCGCCGGTGATCTGAGCGCCCATGGAGTTGAGGAAGTTGGCCAGGTCCACGATGTGAGGCTCCTTGGCGGCGTTTTCGATGACCGTGAGCCCATCGGCCAGAGTGGCGGCCAGCATCACGTTCATGGTGGCGCCCACGGTGACCACGTCCAGGTAGATGTGGCTGCCCTTGAGCCGTCCGTCGGGCACCTTGGCGCACATAAAGCCGTTTTTCACTTCCACGTCCGCCCCCAGGGCCCGCAAACCCTTCAGGTGCTGGTCGATGGGTCGGCCGCCGAAGTCGCAGCCGCCGGGCAGAGGCACTTCTGCCTGGCCAAAACGCCCCAAAAGCGCGCCAAGCAGGTAATAGCTGGCACGGATTTTACGCCCGGACTCGTAGGCCACCGGGCTGTTATGGATGGCGGTGCAGTCCACCTCCACCGTGGAACGGTTGATGGTGCGCACGTTGGCCCCCAGTTCCTGGAGAATATTGAGCATCAAGGTCACATCGCTGATCTGAGGCAGGTTGCCAATGCGGCACACGCCATTGACCAACAGAGCAGCGGGAATGATACCGACAGCGGCATTCTTGGCCCCGCTGATCTCGACTTTGCCATACAGCGGTCTACCGCCGTGAATGAAATATTTTTTCAAAAAAGACACCTCATAGCGTCCCCGGCCTGGCCGGGTTGGTAATCGCTCCCTGAAATGGGGGCTATCTATATGAAAGAATTCTATCCCTTGGATAGAACGTACAACTTTGCTTTAATGCGCATATATTATAGCATTGCCCCCACCCCATGGCAACCTAAATTTTGTTTCTGCCGGATTTTCTCCTCTTTGCCCATAGTCTCTCCCGTTCAGGGGCTACTATTCTAATAAAGTTTGTGAATTTTTTGTTACACCCCTTGCAAAACATGGGAGTAAGTATTATAGTACAGTTAGCACTCGATCAGTACGAGTGCTAAAACATGCAATTCGAGGTGTACCACTCATGGAGAAAAAACAGTTTCAAGCCGAGTCCAAACGGCTGATGGACCTGATGATCAATTCCATTTATACCCACAAAGAGATCTTTCTGCGGGAGATCATTTCCAACGCCAGCGACGCCATTGACAAGCTGGCCTATCTGGCCCTCAGCGATGGCAGCATTGATGTAAAGCCTTCTGACTTTACCATCACTGTGACACCGGACAAAGAGCACCGCACCCTCACCGTCACCGATAACGGCATCGGCATGACCCAGGAGGAGCTGGAGAACAACCTGGGCACCATCGCCCGCAGCGGCTCTCTGCAGTTCAAGCAGGAGATGGGCAAGGACAACGCCGCCGACATCATCGGTCAGTTCGGCGTGGGCTTCTACTCCGCTTTCATGGTGGCCCGCGAGGTCACCGTGCTCACCCGCCGCTTTGGTGAGCAGCAGGCCTACCGCTGGGAGTCCTCCGGCGTGGACGGCTACACCATCACCCCCTGTGAGATGGAGGGCTGGGGCACCCAGGTCATCATGACCATCAAGGACAACACCGAGGAGGAGAACTACGACGAGTATCTGGACAGCAACCACCTCCAGAGCCTCATCAAGAAGTACTCCGACTACATCCGCCACCCCATCCGCATGGTGGTGGAGGACTACCGCATGAAGGAGAAGCCCGCCGACGCCCCCGAGGACTACAAGCCCGAGTGGGAGACGGTGCAGGAGGAGAAGACCATCAACTCCATGGTGCCTCTGTGGCAGCGTCCCCGCTCCAAGGTGGAGCAGGAGGAGTACGACCGCTTCTATCAGGAGAAGTTCATGGACTGGCAGGCTCCCCTGGCCACCATCACCACCTCCTCGGAGGGCACCGTCACCTACAAGGCCCTGCTGTTCATCCCCGGCCAGACTCCCTTTGACTTCTACACCCGGGAGTATGAGAAGGGGCTGCAGCTGTACTCCTCCGGCGTGCTCATCATGGACAAGTGCGCCGATCTGCTCCCCGACTGCTTCCGCTTCGTCAAGGGTGTGGTGGACTCCCCCGACTTCTCTCTGAACATCTCCCGTGAGATGCTCCAGCACACTCGTCAGCTGAAGATCATCGCCACCGCTCTGGAGAAGAAGATCAAAAACGAGCTGGCCAAGATGATGAAGGACGACCGGGAGACCTACGAGAAGTTCTGGGCCGCCTTTGGCCGCCAGCTCAAGTACAGCGTGGTGGACCAGTACGGGGCCAAGAAGGACCTGCTGCGGGATCTGCTGCTGTTCGGGTCCACCGCTTCGGACAAGCTCACCTCTCTGGCCGAGTATGTGGAGCGGATGAAGGAGGGCCAGGAGTATATCTACTACGTCTGCGCCGACTCCGCCGCTCAGGCCGCCTCCCTGCCCCAGGTGGAGCGTGTGGCCGACCGTGGCTTCGAGATTCTCTGCCTCACCGAAGAGGTGGACGAGTTCGTCATGCAGGCTCTGGCCGAGGTGGACGGCAAGAAGATCAAGTCCGTGTCCGACCCCGACGCCCTGCCCGAGACCGACGAGGAGAAGGCCCAGCAGGAGAAGCAGGCCGAGGAGAGTAAGGCTGTGCTGGACTTCGTCAAGGAGACCCTGGGAGACAAGATCAAGGAGGCCCGCATCTCCAAGATTCTCAAGTCCGCCCCCGTGTGCATGACTGCCGACGGCCCCATGTCCCTGGAGATGGAGAAGTACTTCTCCCGCATGGAGGGTGCCCAGGCCGGCATGATGAAGGCGGAGCGCGTGCTGGAGCTCAACCCCAACTCCGATGCCTTTGCCGCTCTGCGCACCGCTGTGGACAGCGGCGACAAGGAGAAGGCCGCCACCTACGTGCAGGTGCTCTACCACCAGGCCCTGCTCATTGCAGGCCTGCCCATTGAGGACGCCGCCGCTTACACCCAGCTGGTGTGCTCCCTGATGAAGTAACCTTCCACTGTTCTCAGCCCTCGCCTGATTTTCTCAGGCGGGGGCTTTTCCTTGACAACGCTCCCAATTTTGCATATACTGTTACGGTACAATGGCTGTGATGGGAAGGAGTACCCACCCGCTTCTGGTTCAGAGAGATGCCGGTTTGGTGCAAGGCATGGCAGAGAGTGTGGGGAAGGTGGTCCCGGAGCTGCGGCGTTGAACATAAGAAGTAAATGCCGCCGTGTCCCTACGTCAGTGGGAAAAGAGTGCGGGCCGAAATTCTCGGCTCGAATTCAGGTGGTACCGCGGACATTTTCAGTTCGCCCTGAGTCTACGACTTGGGGCGAACTTTTTCTATGCAAAGCATAGAAAAAATAGGGATGTGCCATTTCCTCGCCCCTAACGTGGCAACCGGAAATGATGCACAACAAACTGCATGGGCATCCATACATTTCCGTTTTCGCACTTATCTATGCCCATGCAGTTTTTATTGCCCCATAAAGACAAGGAGTGTTGTTATGAAGAAAGAACTGCCCAAGGTCTATGAACCCCAGGAGGTAGAGGGCCGCATCTACGAGATGTGGGAGAAGAACGGCTGCTTTGCCGGGCACCGTGACCCGGACAAGAAGCCCTTCACCATCGTCATGCCGCCCCCCAACGTCACCGGACAGCTGCACATGGGCCACGCCATGGACTGCACCCTCCAGGACATTCTCATTCGCTTCAAGCGGATGCAGGGCTACGCCGCCCTGTGGGTGCCCGGCACCGACCACGCCGGCATCGCCACCCAGATCAAGGTGGAGGAGGAGCTGCGCAAGAAAGAGGGCCTGTCCCGCCACGACCTGGGCCGGGAGAAGTTCCTGGAGCGGGTGTGGGACTGGAAGCACCAGTACGGCAACCGCATTGTGGCCCAGCAGAAGAAGATGGGCGCCTCCTGTGACTGGGACCGCTCCCGGTTCACCATGGACGAGGGCCTGTCCAAGGCCGTGCGCCATGTGTTTGTCTCCCTGTATAAGAAGGGCCTCATCTATAAGGGAAGCCGCATCGTCAACTGGTGCCCCCACTGCGTCACTGCTCTGTCCGACGCCGAGGTGGAGTATCAGGACAAGCCCGGCCACCTGTGGCACCTGCGCTACCCCATCGTGGGTGAGGAGGGCCGCTATGTCATCGTGGCCACCACCCGGCCTGAGACCATGCTGGGCGACACCGGCGTGGCCGTCAACCCCAACGACGAGCGGTACAAGGACCTCATCGGCAAGAAGTGTCTGCTGCCCCTGGTCAACCGGGAGATTCCCATTGTGGCCGACGAGTATGTGGACATGGAGTTCGGCACCGGCTGCGTGAAGATGACCCCCGCCCACGACCCCAACGACTTCGAGGTAGGTCTGCGGTGCAACCTGGAGTCCATCCGGGTGCTGGACGACCACGGCGTGGTCAATGAAAACGGCGGCAAGTACCAGGGCATGGAGCGCTACGAGGCCCGCAAGGCCATCGTGGCCGACCTGGACGAGCTGGGCCTGCTGGAGAAGATCGAGGACCACCAGCACAACGTGGGCACCTGCTACCGCTGCGGCACCGACGTGGAGCCCATCATCTCCGCCCAGTGGTTTGTGAAGATGGGACCCCTGGCCGAGGAGGCCCTGCGGGTGGTGCGGGACGGCGAGACCAAGTTCGTCCCCGAGCGCTTCACCAAGACCTACACCAACTGGATGGAGAACGTCCACGACTGGTGCATCTCCCGTCAGCTGTGGTGGGGCCACCAGATTCCCGCCTGGACCTGCTCCGAGTGCGGCCACATCACCGTGTCCGAGACTGACCCCACCGAGTGCGAGCACTGCCACTCCAAGCACATCACTCAGGAGGAGGACGTGCTGGACACCTGGTTCTCCTCCGCCCTGTGGCCCTTCTCCACTCTGGGCTGGCCGGATGAGAACAGCGAGGACTTCAAGTACTTCTACCCCACCGACGTGCTGGTCACCGGCTACGACATCATCTTCTTCTGGGTGGCCCGGATGATCTTCTCCGGCTGCGCCCACACCGGCAAGACCCCCTTCCACACCGTGTTCATCCACGGCCTGGTGCGGGACGACAAGGGCCGCAAGATGTCCAAGAGCCTGGGCAACGGTATCGACCCCCTGGAGATGGCGGAGAAGTACGGCGCCGACGCCCTGCGCTTCAACCTCATCACCGGCAACAGCCCCGGCAACGACATGCGCTTCTACGTGGAGAAGTGCGAGGCCATGCGCAACTTTGCCAACAAGATTTGGAACGCCAGCCGCTTCGTGATGATGAACCTGACCATCACCGAGAACCAGCTGCCCGACACCCTGGAGCCGGAGGACAAGTGGATCCTCTGCCGCCTGGGCGAGGTCATCAACGAGGTCACTGAGAACATGGAGGCCTATGAGCTGGGCGTAGCCTCCGCCAAGGTCTACGACTTCATCTGGAGCGACTACTGCGACTGGTATATCGAGCTGACCAAGGCCCGCCTCCAGGGCGAGGACGAGGCCGCCAAGGTGCAGGCCCAGCAGGTGCTGGTGTACGTCCTCACCGAGACCCTCAAGCTTCTCCACCCCTTCATGCCCTTCATCACCGAGGAGATCTGGCAGGCTCTGCCCCACCAGGGCGACTTCCTCATGCTCCAGTCCTGGCCCAAGGCTGACCCCGCCTGGGCAGATGTGAAGGCCAAGGAGTCTATGGAGGCCGTCATGGACGTCATCCGTGCCATCCGCGCCCGCCGCTCCGAGATGAACGTGCCCCCCTCCAAGAAGGCCGCTCTCACCATCGTCACCAATGAGGCGGATATCTTCGCCTCCGGCGAGGCCCACCTGAAGCGTCTGGCCTGGTGCTCCTCTGTCACCGTCCAGAAAGAGGACCTCACCGACACCGCCGGCATGGTGTGCGACATCACCCACATGGCCAAGCTGTATATGCCTCTGGCCGAGCTGGTGGATCTGGCCAAGGAGAAGGCCCGCCTGGAGAAGGACCTGGGCAAAAAGAAGGGCGAGCTCAAGGGCCTGGAAGGCAAGCTGTCCAACCCTGGCTTCCTCAACAAGGCTCCCGAGCACGTGGTGGCCGCCGAGAAGGACCGGGCGGAAAAGCTGAAGGTGCTCATTGCCAAGATTGAAGAGCAGCTCAGCGCAATGAACTAAATTTTTCTTCCCCATTCCGGGGTGTGCGTGGCACACCTCGGAATTTTTTTGCTTTTTGGCAGGCTTCGCCACGGTTCCCGTCCCACGCTGGATATAATGAGAGCAATCACAGTTCAGGAGGACAAGCCATGCCCATTACCATTGACAAGCAAAACGGGGCCACCGTCATCTCCGTGCGTGGGGAGATCGACCACCACAGCGCCCGTACCATTATGGAAAACATCGACCACACCATCTCTTCCGCCCTGCCCATGCGCCTGGTGCTGGACCTGTCCAGCGTCACCTTCATGGACAGCTCCGGCATCGCCGTCCTGCTCCGTGCCCTCAGACAGATGGACCAGCTGGGCGGAAATCTGCGGGTGGTGGGGATTCCGCCCCAGCCCCGCCGGGTGCTGGACGCCGCCGGCATCGGACGGCTCATCACATTGGAATAAGGAGGGCTACATAGTGAAAGCTTTGGATCAGACCACCGTGGTGTTCACCTCCCGGTCCGCCAACGAGGGCTTTGCCCGGGCAGTGGCGGCCTGCTTTGCCACCCAGCTGGACCCCACCCTGGACGAAATTGCCGACATCAAAACCGCCGTGTCTGAGGCGGTGACCAACGCCATCGTCCACGCCTACCCCAACACCCTGGGGAAGATCACCATGCGCATGCGGCTACTGGAGGACCTGCAGCTGGAAATTCAAATCAAGGACAGCGGCGTTGGCATCCCCGATGTGGAGCAGGCCCGCACACCTCTATTCACCACTGGGAATGAGGAGCGCTCCGGCATGGGCTTTACCATCATGGAGAGCTTTATGGACACGGTGAAGGTGCGCTCCACCGTGGGCAAGGGCACCACTGTCACCATGCGCCGCCGCATCGCCCGCCGGGTGGGTGGAGGGCAATGAACACCCTGGACACCCTCTCTCTGCTGGACGCCGCCCGGGGCGGAGACAACGACGCCTGTGAGCGGCTGCTGCTGGAAAACAGCGGCCTCATCTGGTCGGTGGCCCGCCGCTACTATGGCCGAGGGGTGGACCCGGAGGACCTGTATCAGCTGGGCTGTCTGGGGTTTCTCAAGGCGGTGCGGGGGTTCGACACCAGCTACGGCACCCAGTTCTCCACCTACGCGGTGCCCAAGATCGCCGGGGAAATCCGCCGCTTCCTCCGGGACGACGGCTCGGTGAAGGTCAGCCGCGGCATCAAGGAGCGGGCCATGGCCCTGCGCCAGTGCCGCCAGGACCTGTACCACCGCCTGGGCCGGGACCCCACCGTGGGGGAGCTGGCCCAGGCCACCGGGTTGGAGCCGGAGGACATCGCCGCCGCCGAGACCGCCACCCTCTCGGTGGCCTCCATCCAGAGTCAGACGGGAGAGGACGGCTTCACCCTGGAGTCCATTCTGGGTTGCGACGGCATGGAGGAGGAAGTGGTGGAGCGGCTGGCCCTGCGCCAGGCCATCGACGCCCTTCCGGACCGAGAGCGAAAGGTCATCCTGCTGCGCTTCTATAAAAACCTCACCCAGGAGCGCACGGCCCGGATTTTGGGGGTCAGTCAGGTCCAAATCTCCCGTATGGAGCGGCGGGCCATCGGGCACCTGCGGGAGTGGCTCACCGAAGAGTCCTTGCCAACCACCGTGGGATAGACTATAATAACAGTTAATTCAGTCTATCCCAAGGAAAGGGTGTGGGTTCCCATGCAAAATACCCTCTACGTGGTGGTCCCCTGCTACAACGAGCAGGAGGTGCTGCCCGAAACCGCGCGGCGGCTGCGGGACAAGCTGCAATATCTGATGAATCGCGGCCGCATCAGCCGCAAAAGCCGCATTCTCTTTGTCAACGACGGCTCCCGGGACGGAACCTGGGAGATCATTGAACGGCTGCACATCGGAAATCATCTCTTTTCCGGCCTCAACCTCAGCCGCAACCGGGGCCACCAGAACGCCCTGCTGGCAGGTCTGATGTACGCCAAGGACCGGGCAGACATGGCCATCTCCATGGACGCCGACCTGCAAGACGACATTGACGCCGTGGACGAGATGGTGGACAAGTACCTGGAAGGGGTGGACATCGTGTACGGTGTGCGCTCCAGCCGGGAGCGGGACACCTTCTTTAAGCGCACCACCGCTGAAGCCTTCTACCGTCTTATGAACGCCCTGGGGGCGGAGACGGTGTTCAACCACGCCGACTACCGCCTCATGTCCCGGCGGGCCCTGGAAGGGCTGTCCCAGTTCCGGGAAGTGAACCTGTTTTTGCGGGGCATCGTCCCCATGATCGGCTACCGCACCGACGTGGTCACCTACGAGCGGGGCGAGCGGTTTGCCGGAGAGAGCAAGTACCCGCTGAAAAAAATGCTGGCCTTCGCTCTGGAGGGCATCACCTCCCTGTCGGTGAAGCCCCTGCGCCTCATCACCGGGCTGGGATTTTTCGTCTTTCTCGTCTCCCTGTTTATGATTCTCTACAACATTATCCGCTGGGTCACGGGCAACACCGTCACGGGCTGGGCCAGCCTATCCTGCTCGGTGTGGCTCATTGGCGGGCTCATTTTGCTCTCTCTGGGGGTAATTGGCGAATATGTGGGCAAGCTATACATGGAGGCCAAAGGCCGTCCCCGCTTCCTTGTCCAGGACGTGGTGGACGAACAAGACTGAGTCTGTCCTAGAAAGTCCTTGCTTTTTCGTCCAACTCAGCATAAAATAGCCTCACAGAGACTATGGGAACCATCCCCTATAAGGAGGCACCGTTATGAATATCAACATCGATCTCAACGACCTGAAGGAGCGCGCCAAGGATCTGGCCCAAAGCGGCATGGCCAAGGCCCTGGAGCTCACCGACACTGGCGTGTCCAAGGCCAAGCAGCTGGCTGAAATCAGCAAGCTCAAGGTACTCAACCTCAGCGAGCAGGACGCCATTCGTCGGGCCTATATGGACCTGGGCCGTCTGTACTACGCCGAGCGGGGCTCCGCTCCCGAGGCCGCCTATGCGGATCTGTGCGACAAGATCACCCGCTCCAAGGCTCAGATTCAGGTCAACGAGCAGCGCATTGCCGATCTCAAGTCCTCCGGCAACCTCACCGACGAGGAAGTGGAGCACGCCTGCGAGGCCGACTTCGAGGACGCCGACTGGGAGTACGTGGGCAACACCCCCACCGAGGACGCCCAGGCCACCGCTGGTCAGGCAGAAGCAGAGGCCCAGGCGGACGACGCCGATGCCACCGACTTTGAGAAGCCCGAGGTCAAGACCGACGATCAGGTGTAACGCCAACCAACACGCAAAAAGACCGTTGCAGAGAGAAATTTCTGCAACGGTCTTTTTCTTCTCACATTTCCCGGCGGCCCTCTATAGCCCGCATCAATGTGGCATCGTCGGCAAACTCCAGGTGGCTGCCCACCGGGATGCCGTAAGCCAGACGGCTGACCTTCACCCCGAAGGGCTTGAGCAGCCGGGAGAGGTACATGGCGGTGGCCTCCCCCTCCGTGTCCGGGTTGGTGGCCATGATGACCTCTTCCACCTCTCCCCCAGACACCCGCTCCACCAGCTGAGCGATGCGCAGGTCGTCGGGGCCCACGTGGTTCATGGGGGAGATGACCCCGTGGAGCACGTGGTACACGCCTTGATACTCGTGGGCTCGCTCCAGGGCGATGACGTCCTTGGGGTCGGCCACCACACACACGGTGTGCTGGTCCCGCCGGGGCGAACTGCACAGGGAGCACAGCCCCTCCCCCTGGGTGAGGTTCTGGCACTTGGGGCAGTAGCCGATGCTCCCCTTGGCCTGGAGGATGGCGTCGGCAAAGGCCTTTGCCTCCTCCTCCGGGCGGCCCAACACGTACAGGGCCAGACGCTGGGCGCTCTTACGCCCCACGCCGGGCAGTTTTGCAAATTGTTCCACTAAGTTTTCCAAAGCCGGGGGAAAATAATCCATGCTCTTGCCTCCAGATCTTGTACTTCTTACTCTGCCACCCGCAGCGCTGCCATGGCGGCGGAAAGGTCAGGGGCCTCATACAGCGCAGAGCCCGCCACCAGCACGTTGGCCCCCGCCTCCACCACACGCCGGGCAGTGGAAGGGTTGATGCCTCCGTCCACCTCCAGGTCACAGCTGGGGTTGTGGGCCTGGATGATCTCCCGAACCCGGGCGATGGTCTTCAGCTGGGACTCCATAAAAGGCTGGCCGCCAAAGCCCGGCTCCACCGTCATCACCAGCACCATGTCCAGCTGGTCAATATAGGGCAGAATGGCCTCCGGGGAGGTGATGGGCCGCAGGGCCACCGCCTTTTTCACGCCGTATTCTCCCATGATGTCCAGGGCCTTCTGGATATTCTGAGGGTGGTCCGACTCCAGGTGAACGCTCACCAAATCCGCCCCCGCCTCACAGAACGGGGCGACATACCGCACCGGCTTGTCGATCATCAGGTGCAAATCCAACTGCATGTCCGTGTGCTTGCGGATGGACCGAACCACCGGAAGGCCCAGGGTTATGTTGGGCACAAACGCCCCATCCATCACATCCACATGGAGCAGGTCGGCGGTTTGGACCCGCTGGATCTCCCGCTCCAGATTGCAAAAATCTGCTGATAAAATGGATGGCGCAATCTTCACCATGTTCTCTTTCACCTTTGTCTTTCTTCTCCGATTCTTTTACCTTCTCTCAGGGGGTGGGGGAGCACACCGCCCACGGGCCATCCTCATAGGATACCACAAGCGGATACCGCGGTCGGCTGCCCGGGCGTTCTCCCCCCATCTCCCACGCGCGCCCGGTCTCCGGGCCGACAGCGTGCCGCATTGGCATAGCCGTCCGGCAAAGGATTCCCCTTTGCCGGACGGCAATTGGAAGTTATTCGTAGACGCAGGAGGTGGCCACTTCGCTCACCTGATATCCTGCCTTGGCCAGGGAGGACAGAATCTCCTCCTTGTGCTGGTGGCCAAAGGCCTCCAGGGTCACCTTCAGCTCCACACCAGCCTGACGGTTGATGTTGACAAACTGGTTGTGGTCCAGCTTGATGATGTTGCCGTTTTCTCGGGCCACCAGCTCCGCCACACGGAGCAGCTCGCCGGGCCGGTCAGGCAGCTGCACCGAGAAGGTGAAGATGCGGCCCCGGTTGATGAGCCCGTGCTGCACCAGGGAGGAGATGGTGATCACGTCCATATTGCCGCCGGAGAGCACCGACACCACATTCTTGCCCTTGCACTCCAGATGGCGCAGGGCGGCGATGGTGAGCAGGCCTGCGTTCTCCACCACCATCTTGTGCTTCTCCATCACATCCAGGAAGGCGTCCACCAGCTCTCCATCTCCGATGGTGAGGATGTCGTCCACGTTCTTCTGGATGTAGGGGAACACCAGGTCTCCGGGGGTCTTCACCGCCACGCCGTCGGCAATGGTGTTCACGGTGGGCAGGGTGACCACGTGCCCGGCCTCGATACTGGCCTTCATGGACGCCGCCCCCGTGGGCTCTACGCCGATGACCTGCACCGAGGGGTTGAGCAGCTTGGCCAGGGTGGCCACGCCAGCGGCCAGACCGCCGCCGCCGATGGGCACCAAGATCACATCCACATCCGGCAGGTCCTTGAAAATCTCATAGGCAATGGTGCCTTGGCCCGTGGACACGGTGAGGTCGTTGAAGGGGTGTACATAAGTGTATCCCTCCTCCTGACTCATCAGGGCCGCCATAGACGCTGCATCATCAAAGGTCTCTCCGTGCAAAATAACACGGGCGCCGTAGTCCTTGGTGTTGTTGACCTTCACCAGGGGCGTGGTGGTGGGCATGATGATGGTGGCGGGAATGCCGGCGGCCTGAGCCGCATAGGCCACGCCCTGGGCGTGGTTGCCCGCCGAAGCGGTAATCAGCCCCCGCTCCTTCTCCTTCTGGGTGAGGGTGGAGCACTTAAAGTAAGCGCCCCGGATTTTGTAGGCCCCGGTCACCTGCATGTTCTCCGGCTTGATGTAGACATGGTTGCCGGTGGACTTGGAGAAGAAGGTGCTGTAAATCAGGTCCGTGGGGTGGAGCACACCTTCCAGAACCTTTCTGGCCTGTTTGAAATTTTCTAGGGTCATCATGGCTGTACACCTGCCTATTTTATCATTCAAGCTCTCATTTTAACCCACCAAATGGGGAAAGTCAATGCCTTGACCTGCGCTGCATTTTCTTGACACCCCCACTTTAGTGCGTTACAATAAAGCCAATATCACGCTGGTAGAAAGGAGCGTGCGCTGTGGCTTTCATTCGCAAAAAAAGCGTCCTCCCCATTTATATGGTGGGAGGTACCTGGCTGGTGTGGTCTCTGGCCGCCCCTCTGTATAAACCCACCCACTATATCATGGCCGGTCTGGCCTCTGCGGCGGTGTACTATCTGGGCAAGATCATCTTCCCGGACCGGGGCTACGAACTGGATGACCCGGAAGAGGAGGCCTCTGAGCCCCAGGCCCAGAAAACTCAGGCTGAGCCGGTCAGCCCCGAGGTCCAGCAGCTGCTCCAAGAGCGGGACCGGGCCGTATCCGAAATGCGCCGACTCAATGACTCCATTCAGGACCAAACCCTCTCTCAGCAGATCGACCGCTTGGAGCACACCACTCAGAAGATCATGGACGCGGTGGCCAAGAGCCCGGACAAGCTGCCTCAAATCCGCCGTTTCCTCAACTATTATCTCCCCACCACCCTGAAGCTGCTCAACGCCTATGACCGCATGGACGCCACCGGGGTGGAGGGTGCCAACATCGACGGCACCAAGGGGCGCATCGAAGACATCATGTCCACCATCTGCACCGCCTTTGACCGCCAACTGGACGCCCTGTACGGCCAGGAGGCCATGGACATCAGCACCGACATCGACGTACTGGAACAGATGCTGGCCCGGGAAGGCCTGGGTGATATGAATCTGTCCGCCGATGACACCCAAAAATGACCCGTAGGAGGAATGTACCATGAACGACCATCCCGATTTCACCCCCACCCTCACCTTGAATCCCACCCTGGACTCCTCTGCCCCCGCTGCGCCCGCCGCTCCCACGCCTGCTCCTCAGGAGGCCATGGCAGAGATTCAACTCTCCCCCCAGGAGCAGCAGATGGTGGAGGACTTTGCCCAGAAAATTGACCTCACCGACACCGCCATGGTGCTCCAGTACGGCGCTGCCGCCCAGAAGAACATTGCCGACTTCTCGGAAAACGCCCTGAACAACGTGCGCACCAAGGACCTGGGCCAGGTAGGTCAGGCCCTGTCCTCCCTGGTGGTGGAGCTGAAGACCTTTGGCGAGGAGGAGAAAAGCGGCATCTTCGGCTTCTTCCAGAAGAAGAAAAAGGAGGCCATGGCCCTGAAGGCCAGCTTTGACAAGGCCGATGCCAACGTGGATAAGATCGTGGCAGTGCTGGAAAACCACCAGCTGACCCTGATGAAGGACATCGCCATGCTGGACCAGATGTACGATCTGAACACCAAATATTATAAGGAGCTGACCATGTATATCCTGGCGGGCAAGAAGGCTCTGGAAAAGGCCCGCACCGAGACCCTGGCCCAGCTCCAGCAGACCGCCACCCAGACCAAAACCCAGGAGGCGGCCCAGAAGTACAACGACTACGCCAACCTGTGCAACCGCTTTGAAAAGAAGCTCCACGACCTGGAACTGACCCGCATGGTGTCCATCCAGATGGGCCCCCAGACCCGGATGATTCAAAACAACGACGCCTTGATGCTGGAGAAGATTCAGTCCTCTCTGGTCAACACCATTCCTCTTTGGAAGAGCCAGATGGTGCTGGCCTTAGGGTTAGAGCACTCCCGTCAGGCCGCCGCAGCCCAGAGCGCTGTGTCGGATATGACCAACCAGCTGCTGCAAAAGAACGCAGAGATGCTCCACATGGGCACCGTGGAGGCCGCCCGGGAGTCCGAGCGGGGCATTGTGGACCTGGAGACCCTTCAACACACCAACCAGCGGCTCATCGCCACCCTGGACGAGGTCATGGACATCCAGACCCAGGGCGCACAGAAGCGCCGGGAGGCAGAGGCGGAACTTCAGCGCATCGAGGGCGAGTTGAAGCAGAAGCTGCTGGAACTGCGGGGCTGATCCCCGGGGTGACCTTGGATGAAACTATTCAAACGAACCGGCGTGGCCGTCCTACTCACCGTCATGATGATCATCCTGGCGGTGGGAATTGGTCTGGCCCGCCGACCCGGCAGCGGCGGACACGTTGCCACCACCCAAGATGCCCCGTGGTTTGTCTCTGACCAAGCCGGGGTGCTCAGCTCCTCCGGCATTAAGCAGTTGGAGAGCAACAACCGCTCTCTGGACAGCTCCATGGGTGTGGTCATCGGCTGCGTCACCTGCAACTATGGAAAAGCCGACCTGGGCAACTACGCCATGGAACAGGCCGAAAAAATGGGCCTGGGCGCCAACGATTTTATCGTCGTGCTGGATATCTCGGGGGAGAACTACTGGCTCATTCAGGGCAGCGGTCTCACCGATCTGTTCACCGACGATGACTGCGCCGCCTATGCCCATGAATATATGGAGGAGCCCTTTGCCAAGGGAGACTATACCCAGGCCCTGCTCTCCCTCTCCGACGCTCTGACCCAGTGGTATCAGACCCACTATCTGGCCTGACTTGGGAGGTATTATGGATATCTTAATCATCTTCCTGCTGATACTTGTGGTGCTGGCCCTGAGGGAGGGCTCCCGGTACCGCCAGTATCGGGGCGGCTACTACGGCCCCAACTACATGTACCGTCCCTTCTGGATGTTCCCCCCTCGTCCCCATCACCATCATCACCACCACCCTCACCCGCCCATGGGTGGGCGGCCTATGGGTGGACGGCCGGGACATGGCCCCACCACCTCCTTCCGCGGTCCCCGTCCCGGCGGCGGGTTCGGCGGTGGACGCTCCAGCCGCCCTGGCAGTTTCGGAGGCGGTCGCTCCTTCGGGGGCGGCGGGCGTTCGTTCGGGGGTGGCCGCTCTTTTGGCGGCGGTGGAGGCCGTTCCTTCGGCGGTGGCCGAGGCGGCGGACGGCGCTGACTCAAACAAGGCTGCAAGAGCATACCCCTCTTGCAGCCTTTTCTACTGCCCCCCACAGAGGTACACCAAATTTCCACCACAAGAGGTGATTTTGTTGAAATCCCGTATCAAGCACACGCCCCTGCTATACGCTCTGGCCTTTCTCGTCCCCGCCCTGCTCCTGCTGGTGGTCTATGCCCGTTTGGGACTGGCCCCCTGGGGGGACAACACCATTCTGATGTCCGACATGTCCTCCCAGTATGTGGAGTTCTTCTGTGCCTTGAAGCACGGGGATGTGTTTTTCTCCTGGTCCAAGGCCCTGGGCACCTCCTACATCGGGGTGTTCTCCTATTACGTCTCCAGTCCCCTGTCCCTGCTCACTTTGCTGGTGCCCAATGAGTACATGCCCATGGGATTGATGTTCCTCACGGTGTTGAAGGTGGGACTGGCGGGGCTGACCTGCTGCATCTTCCTGCGCTCCTACCTCCGGCACAGCGCCCTGTTTCTCCCCATGCTCTCCACCTGCTACGCCCTGTGCTCCTACACCGCCGCCTACTCCCTGTGCATCATGTGGCTGGATGGGCTCATCTGGCTGCCTGTCATCCTCTTAGGGTTGGAGCGGATTCTGGCAGGACAGCGGCCCTGGCTGTTCTTTGGCAGCTTGGTGGTGTGCTTTGTCTCCACCTGGTACATCTCCTACATGATCGGTATCTTCTGCTGTGTGTGGCTGGTCTATCGGGAGTGGTGTGAGGTCCCTGCGTGGAAGGACCTGTTACGCCACATCCGGTCTTTCCTCCTCTCCGCTCTGGCCGCCCTGGGGGTCACCGCCTGGATGTGGGTACCCTCCCTGCTGGCCATTTTCAGCGGAAAGCTGGGGGACGCCACCATGGACTACTCCAGCCTCACCAACTTCCCCCTGTGGCAGCTGCCCAGCCGCCTGTTCTCCGGCCAACCAGCGGGTCTGACCAACTCTGCCCTGCCCTATCTGTTCTGCGGAACTGTGATCTTGATGCTGGCGCTAGTCTTTTTCTTCTCCCCAGCCATTTCCGGCCGGAACAAGCTGGCCGCTCTGGCAGTGTTGGTAGTGCTGGTGCTCTCTCTGTGGCTGTCCCCTCTGGACAAGGTGTGGCACCTCTTCCAAATGCCCAACTGGTTCCCCTATCGGTACAGCTTCGTCTTCTCCTTCTTTCTGGTGGTTCTGGCTGGCCAAGTATTGGCCGCCCTGCCAAAGTCCTTCCCCACCTGGAAGCTGGCCCCGGTGGTCACCCTGGTGCTGTTCTGTCTCACCGCCTGGGAGCTGGGCTACAACACCCAGACCACCATGCTGGACATTCGGGAGGTGTTCCACTGCCAGTCCTACGCCGACTACGTGGCCTACTATCAGGAGAATGAGGCTCTGGTGGAACAGGCTCAGGAGGCGGACACCGACTTCTACCGCATGGCGGCCACCTACGACCGGGGCGACAACAGCCCCCTCTCCTTCGGCTATGCCGGGATCACCCACTACAGCAGCATTTACAACAAACAGGTCAACAACTTCCTAAAGCAGCTGGGCTTTGCCCAGGGCTGGATGTGGAGCGTCTACTACGGCTCCACCCCCGTCACCGACAGCCTGCTGGGAGTCCGCTATGTGCTCAGCGACCAGGAGTTCCCCGGCTATGAAGAGGCGGGCCACAGCGGCAGTCTGACCCTATGGGAAAACCCGGACGCTCTGCCCCTGGCCTATGTTGCTCAGGGCCAAGTGACCACCGAACTTCCCCGTGGATACACCCCCTTCCAGACGCAAAATGACCTTTTGACCCAGCTCACCGGGTCCACCCAAGAGGTATTCTCCTCTATTGATTTGGAGGTACAGGAAGGTGCTAACCAGATCACCCTGCGCATCCACGGCACCGGGAATCCCGTCTACGCCTATCTGGACCAAAACGGGTTCACCGCTCTGTCTGTGGACGGCGAGTACCGCTGTTCCCTCACCCCCTATGAGGAGCAGCGCATCCATTACCTGGACACTCCTGATGAGGGTGAGACCCTGGAGGTAACCATCGCCTGTAACACCACCCTGTCCAGCCTGGACTGGGAAGCCCTGGTGCAGCAGCTGGACCAGGACGCCCTCCGAGATGCGCTGGCCCTGTTGGACAACACCCAGGTGGATACAGTCACCAACTCCCGCGTCTCCCTCCAGGCCACCGCCGACACACCCTCCACTCTGGTCACCACCATCCCCGCCGAGGACGGCTGGACGGCCTATGTGGACGGGAAAAAGGTGGACACCGGGGTGTGCTGGGACACCTTCCTCACCGTGGAACTCACCCCCGGCACCCACCAGGTCACCTTCCGCTACACCTCGCCCGGGCTCACCCTGGGCCTTGGGCTGGGCGGTATCACCGTTGTGGCTTTCGTGGGCTGGCTGGTGTGGAAATGCAAAAAGCCTGATGGACTCAAAATGCCGTGGTGCAACCAAGCACCACGGCATTTTTCTGGTCAATGTTCTTTTGTGGGCTCCTCGGCCAAGGGGCGGCGGCGATACTCTCTGGGCCCCCACTCGGGCAGGGGCAGGCGCTGCATGGCTCCAAACACATAGTTTTTCAGATTGGGGTAGGTCTTGGACAGCTCCGCCACCAGTTCCTTCACCTCCTGACGGCGGGTGTTACCATCCGCCGGACAGGGGTTGTGGACGATGGGCAGGTTGTGCCGCTGGGCAGCTCCCCGCACCATCCCCTCCCCGCAGTAGAGCAGGGGGCGAATCTGGGTGATGCCCATGCGGTCCAGGTAGGTCACAGGCTGGAAGCAGGACAGCCGCCCCTCATAGAAGAGGGAGAGGAAGAAGGTCTCCACAGCATCGTCGTAGTGGTGGCCCAAGGCGATCTTATTCAGCCCCAGCTCGGCCATGGCATTGTGGAGAGCCCCCCGGCGCATCTTAGCGCACATGGAGCAGGGATTCTTTTCCTTGCGCACATTAAAAATAATGTCAAAGATCTGGGTCGGGATGATATGATAGGGCACCTCCAGCTGGTCACACAGGGTTTGCACCGGGCCGAAGTCCATCTCCGGCACGCCGGGATGCACCGTCAAGGCGTGGAGCTCAAAGGGCTCGGGGTAGAATTTTTGCAGCCGGGCCATGGCGGTGAGCAGCACCAGGGAGTCCTTCCCCCCCGAAACCCCCACAGCGATACGGTCTCCGGGCTGAATCATATCATAATCCTCAATACAACGGCGCAAATGGGATAAAATCAGCTGCATTTGTTTGACCTCCAAATAGTAAAATGAAAACGAGATTTTAAGAGCATTCAAGAGAACACATGAGAATACAGGAGTATATAAAACACAAATTAAAAAAAGTATGTTTTTTTGTTGACACCAGGCAACCCCCGTATTATAATACATCCTGCGCCTTCTTGTAAAGGAAGGAAACCCCGTGTTTTTTTATAATAAATCAAGATAAATGGAGGAAACCGATATGTCTACCTTTATGGCAAACAAGGGTAACATCGAGCGCAAGTGGTACATTCTCGATGCTGCCGGCAAGCCTCTGGGCAAGACCGCTGCCGCCGCCGCTACCCTGCTGCGTGGTAAGCACAAGCCCGAGTACACCCCCCACGCCGACTGCGGCGACTTCGTCATCGTCATCAACGCTGACAAGGCCGTCCTCACCGGCAAGAAGGGCGAGCAGAAGTTCTATCGCACCCACTCCGGCTATGTGGGTGGTCTGAAGGAGACCAAGTACCGCATCCTGATGCAGGAGAAGCCCGAGCTGGCTATGCGTGTGGCTGTGCGCGGCATGCTGCCCCGCAACATCATCACCAAGGACTCTCTGAGCCGCCTGAAGATCTATCGTGGCGACGCTCACAAGCACGAGGCTCAGAAGCCCGAGGCTTGGACTGTTGAATAAGGAGGTAACCGACTATGTATAAGAGCAAGAAGCCCTATCACTACGGCACCGGCCGTCGGAAGTCCTCCGTGGCTCGTGTGCACCTGTTCCCCAACGGCACCGGCTCCATCACCATCAACGGCCGTGACATCGAGGAGTACTTCGGCCTGGAGACCCTGAAGATGGTGGTCCGTCAGCCCCTGAACACCACCGGCGTCATCGGCAAGGTGGACGTGGTTGCCACCGTCACCGGCGGCGGCGTCACCGGTCAGGCTGGCGCTCTGCGCCACGGCATCTCCCGCGCTCTGCTGGAGATGGACCCCGAGTTCCGCGCCTCTCTGAAGGCTGCCGGCTTCCTGACCCGCGATCCTCGTATGAAGGAGCGTAAGAAGTACGGCCTCAAGGCTGCCCGTCGCGCTCCCCAGTTCAGCAAGCGCTAATCAGCACTTCAAACTGGTTCAAAGATGCTCAAAAACCCCGAAAAACCGCAGTTTTTCGGGGTTTTTCTATTTCACATCTTCTGTTCCAGTTTGTCTGGTTCTGGCAGGATTTGACCTCGCCTGACCCGGTTTTTCTTGATTAATAATGGGGCAACAGGCCCTTTTTGACCCCGTTATGATTAAAAAATGGGGCAACCGGGAGCCAAAATCGAGCCGTTTTTGAGGTGCTTTTACCCTGTCCCTTGTCCCTCATTTACGAGCTTTTCGTTATGGTTTTTCTTTTGAAAGGGCTGTTCTGATTTGTCAGGATTTGACCAAACCGAATCCAGTTTATCTTGTCCTTCTGCCATTGCGCTGCGGGGCAGGTATAGTATAATAAAAATCGTAACAAGGGGTGATGATAGATGGACGATAGCTGCTGCCTGCTCCCGGAGCGCATTTCCGAGCAGTTTTCTGAAATCGACAGCGACATCGTGATGGATTTGGCGGCTGCCAGCCCGGAATATACCGAGTTGAAGGCCCAGAAGGAAGAACTGAAACGCCAAAATCCTGTGATTGGCGCTCTGCTGGAGGGCAAGGGAGAACTTTCTTTTACTGCTGAGGAGCATGAAGCCTGGAAGGAATTTATCCGGCTGTATATGCGGGCCGATAATATGGAACGGGAACACATCTACTTCCGGGGCCATGCAGATGGATTTGCCTATCTGAAGAAAATCGGCGCTTTCAAAACTGAATAGTTTTTTGGGCGGCATGGAAAAATCCATGCCGCTTTTACATATCCAAATTCATTCGCACCCAAAAAAGGTTTTGTAGAAAATGAGTTTTTACGGATTACAAGTAAAAACTATTGATATTCTTTGAGTTTTTCGCTATGCTATTCGTAAGGAACAAGGAGGCGAACGATATGATTATCCGACCACAATATATGAACACGCTGAAAACCTATCGGGATGTTCCGCTGGTGAAGATACTGGCAGGAATCCGGCGCTGTGGTAAATCCACAATTTTAGATATGCTACGGGACGATCTGCTGAAAAGCGGGATTGCCGCAGACCACATTATCAGTATGCGCTATACGTCGGAGGACTTTGATGACGGAATGACCGGCAAGGATATGTATCACGGTATCAAAGAGCAAATGACCGATGATGGGCGCTACTATCTGCTGCTGGACGAAGTGCAGGAGATTGATGGTTGGGAAAAAGCAGTCAATAGCCTGCTGGAAAATGCCAATACCGATATTTATGTGACCGGCTCCAATTCCAAGCTGATGTCCAGCGAGATCTCCACCTATTTGACGGGACGGTATATCTCCATCCCGGTCTTTACCCTGTCCTTTGCGGAATATCTGGATTTTAAGAAATCGGATTCCCGTTCCCCAAAGGAGCTGTTAAACGAATACCTGCGGCTGGGCGGTTTTCCCATTGTGGCGCTGGGCAGCTTTGACGAACGCTCCGCCTATCAGATCGTGGAGGGCATCTATAACTCGGTGATTACCAACGATATTACAAAGCGGCACAATATCATGAACTTTGATTTATTCAACCGTGTTGTCAAGTATATCGTGGAAAATGTGGGCAAGACCTTTTCCGCCAACGCCATTGCAAAGTTCCTCAAAAGCGAGGGGCGTTCCCTATCCGTGGAGGCGGTTTACAACTATCTGAACTGGCTGGAAAAGGCGTTTGTGATCTATCGCTGCCAGCGGTATGATTTGCAGGGAAAATCCGTGCTGAAAACCCAGGAAAAATTCTATCTGGCAGACGCTTCTCTGAAATACTGCATCATGGGCTTTCATCCTACGTCCATTGCCGCTATGCTGGAAAACATCGTGTATTTTGAACTGCGGCGGCGGGGCTATGAAGTTTATATCGGGAAAAATGAAACGAAAGAGATTGACTTCGTAGCGGTGCGGCGCGATGAGCGTATCTACGTTCAGGTGTGCCGCAGGCTGCCAGAGGAATCGGATCGGGAGGTTGCCAATCTCCTCGAAATCAAAGACCACTATCCGAAATATGTGGTAACGCTGGACGAATTGGCCACGGGAAACATCAATGGGGTGAAAATCGTGCATTTGGCGGATTTTCTGTTAAATGACACATACTGATTGATTTGTTAGGAAACATCCCAATAAAACTAGAATAGAGTAAATTTGTATAGACTTTGATGTTGAGATAGAACAAATCAGAAAATCTTAATTTATAAAGAAAGTGGCAAATTGGAATTTTACAGCGAGGTGAAAAAGGTTGAACTATGCTGAATATGGGAAAGGAAATAGTAATGTAATTATCCTCCTACATGGAGGTGGTTTGTCATGGTGGAATTACAAAGAAATTGCTGAAATGCTACAAACGGATTATCATATAATTATACCTATATTAGACGGTCATGCAGGAAGTGATAAACGATTTACGACGATAGAAAATAACGCTTTAGAGATTATAGAATTTATAAATGATAAACTGGATGGTTCCGTTTTATTGATTGGAGGACTATCACTTGGAGGACAGATTTTACTTGAAATTTTATCTCATCGTAAGGATATATGTAAGTATGCAATAGTGGAAAGCGCACTTGTAATACCTTCAAAATTCACATATTTTATGATTAAGCCTGCGTTTGGGAGTTGTTATGGTTTGATAAAGTATAAATGGTTTTCAAAATTACAATTCAAATCATTACGAATAAAGCAGCATTTGTTTGATAATTATTACAAAGATACTTGTGCAATAACAAAGGGCGATATGATTGCTTTTTTACAGGAAAACTCATTATATTCCTTAAAAGATGGGATTGAAGAGAGCGAAGCAATAGTTCATATTTTTGTCGGAGAAAAAGAAAATCACTCAATGAAAAAATCAGCAGAACTAATTCATAAAAAACTACAGAATAGTTCTATACAAGTTCTTCCTAATATGTATCATGGAGAGTTTTCAATAAACCATGCAGATGATTATGTAAGAAGACTATTAGAAATAATAGAACAAAAATAAATCCCAGTTTATAGAACTAAGAAAATTGGAATTTTAGGAGGTAATTATAAATGCGTACATGTATCCGCTGTGGTAGTGAAATGAAAGAAAATTGTGCTATTAAGATCGAAGGAGGTGGATACGGTATTATCTTATCATCAGATGAAAATAAACTATTTGGTGGAAGGATGGGCAAACCTAAAGTAGCCATTTGTCCCAAGTGTGGAGAGGTGTCTATTTATTTGGAGGATGTTGAAAAGCTCAAATAACATATAAAAAGTATAGGCAGAAAAAGCCGATTGGAGCAATCCAGTCGGCTTTTTTCATATCTGAAAAGAGTACAGCCCCCTTTACATAGCCAGCTACCCCACAAGGGGCGGCTAATCTACGGCTATGTGAAGGGGGCTGTATTTTTTTATGCCTTTTTACGATTCAGAAGCCATCGAACGGGCAAGGCAGGTGGACCTGCTCACCTACCTGCAGACCTGCGAGCCCCAGGAGTTGGTCCATGTGTCCGGCAATGTCTACTGTACCAAGACTCATGACAGCCTGCGGATTTCCAACGGCAAATGGTGCTGGTTTTCCCGTGGGATCGGCGGTTACAGCGCGCTGGACTATCTCATCAAGGTCAACGGCTATTCCTTTTGGGAGGCCATGGAAACCATCTCCGGCAGGACGGCCATCCCCCCGCCTTCCTTTGTACCAGCGCCGAAAGAGGAAAAGCCCAAGCACCTGCTTCTGCCCCAGGCCGCCCCGGATAACCGGGCGATGATGGCCTATCTCAAGGGCCGGGGCATTGACCAGGAGATTTTGGACTACTGCGTCCAGACCGGGCGGATTTATGAGAGCCGGAACAAAGGCCACAGCAACGTGGTTTTTGTGGGCTTCGACAAGGACGGCAAGGCGCGGTTCGGCTGCCTGCGGGGAATCCGTGAAGCCCGGTTCCACGGGGATTTAAGCGGCAGTGATAAGCACTTTTCCTTCGCCCTGCCCGCTTGCGTGGAAAATCCGGCAGTCCATCTGTGCGAGTGCGCCATTGATGTGATGTCCTATGCCACTCTCTGCAAGCTGGACGGGATTGACTGGCGGCGGCACAATCTGCTGTCCCTGGCCGGGGTGTACCAGCCGAAGAAAAAGATGGAGGAAAGCAAGCTGCCGGTGGCCCTCACCCGATTTTTGGAGGACCCCCCCCATGTGAAAACCGTCTATCTCCATTTGGACAATGACACGGCTGGCCGGCTGGCGGCCAAGGCAATCATGGCTGTCATGCCGGAGGGCTACCGTGTGGAGAACAAACCGCCGCCCCGTGGAAAGGATGTGAATGATTTTCTGTGCCACCGGCTGGGGATTCCCATTCGGGGCAGCCACAGCAAAGAGCCGGAGCGGTGAGTTGCCAGTTTCCCAGCTTCGACAGATTCTCCCGCTTGCAAATTGTTATCATATATGTTAACATTAAAGCAGTGAGGTGAGAGTATGGATGAACTGCGCAAACGGCAGAAAATCATATCCCAGCTTGTGGAGGCCCGTCTGGAGCAGGGCATTTCCCAGGCAGAACTGGCAAGGCGGCTGGGAATCCAGCGTTCCGGCATCAACCGCCTGGAAAGTGGGACACAGAACCCCACGCTTGATATGATCTTAAAAATCGCCTCGGCGCTGGGAAAGGATGTTTCACTGGAACTGAACGACAAGGAGGAGCCTATGAGTCATGTTTACAGTCTCCGCATTTATGATACGGAGCTCATGCGCTTTTCCATGGAAAAGCAGGGCTTGTCCGGCCTTGTGGCTGAAATCTTATACACCAACGAGGAGCAGGCCCATTTGCTGCCTTTGGATATGGAGCGCACCGGCGAGGGCGTCATCCATTGGCTGGAGCGGCGGGTTATCCCCAAAAACCGCGCCTTTGTGGACGAGATTTTGAAAACCCTTGGCCTTAGCCTGGGCGACACCAAGGGAATCATCGACGTGTGCAAGGGGCTGTCGCTCAACGACAGCTATTGGGTGGTGCGGTCAGGATTTGAGGGGAAATTCTCCCAATACAATCTTTACGAAAATCGCTTTTCCGAGATACTGGCGCTGGTGGCCTATACCGGCGCAGGCGGGAGCCGGCAGGCGCTTACCACATCCCCGGAGCTGACCACAGGCGGTATGCTGCCCAAGGCGTGGCGCTATGTGGAGCACGATGGGATTTATCTCTATAAGGGCGGCACGACCGGCGCGTCCAATACGGGCCGGGAGCCGTACTGCGAATATTATGCTTCGCAGATTGCGGAAACCATGCGCCTGAACGCCGTGCATTATGACCTGGAGAACTGGAAAGGCATTACCGCCTCTAAGTGCGCCCTGTTTACCAACATCGACACGGCCTATATCCCCATCGGGCGAATTGTCCGAACCGGGGGCATTGCCGCCTGCCTTGCCTACTACGACAAGCTGGGGCCGGAGTTTTCCGAGCAAATCCGCAGTATGCTGGTGTTTGACGCCCTGATTTACAACGAGGACCGCCACTTTGGAAACTTTGGCGTCCTGCGGGATAACCACAGCGGCAACATTATTGCGCCCGCCCCCATTTTTGACAATGGGCTGTCCCTGTTCTGCTATGCCGGTAAGGAAGATTATGCGAATCTGGACGAGTATGCAAAAACCCGTTCTAACCCCTACAACATCTCCTATGAGGAGGCGTGTGCAGAGGTCATGGGGCCAAAGCAGAAAGAGCAGCTTCGCCGCATGATCGGGTTCCGGTTCAAGCGCCACGAAAGCCTGGGCCTGCCGGAAGAACATTTGCAGGCCATTGAGAAGCATTTGGAGGGCCGGGTGCGTAAGCTGCTGGCAATCCCCCCGTCATCTGAAACAGGAGAAGGCGCGGTAAAAACGAATACCTTTTTGGAGAGCGTTCTGTGAACCGCTCCCCGTCAAGAGGACAGTGAAAAAATATAAAGTTTTCCCGGCCAGTAGCCTATATTGAACTGCACCCCATTTGTTAGACAGTATGTTATACTGAATAACAAGTGGGGTGCTTGGGAGAGGACGTCAAAGACGATCATGTGCCGGGTATCCGGGTCAAACCGTTCCAGGGCCATGATATCGTGTCCGGCCAGCTTCTGCGCCCCGGACTTCTGCCTGGCCTCCGCCAGCATCTCCCCGATAGTCTGGGGTTTTCCAGGCAGACGGTAATTTGTCTGGACCTCCCGGATCAAATCCATGCACTCGTTGTTTGACAGGGAGCGCAGCTTCGCCATGAGGCTTTCCGCCGTATCCCTGGTAGCCTGGTTCCTTGACAGGCGCCAGGTCATATAAATTTCATTCAGAACAGCGTTCGGGTCTGTACTCTCGATCTGGTACGCCATCCTCATTTCCGCTTTATTCAGTTTCATCTATCCAGCTCCTTTCCAAAAATGGGCACAAAAAAACGCCACAGGTTTTTGTACCTATGGCGTCAGTGCGGAGCAACAGAAAAGGGATACCATTGACGAAAACGGTATCCCTGCTCTGTAAACTTATTCAGTTTTAATTGCCGCATTGCCTGTTGCTATCCACAAAGCCTTGATTTTACTGGTTTCTTGCTACCATCCTTATCAAAGCCTTGTATTTCCGGGGTTTTTCTATGTATTCTACGGTATCCCTTCACGATTGTCCCTTCTTCTATGTGGATAGATCCGTTTGACAAATGGAATAGACCGTTGTAAAATGCCTTTTTATGAATTCATGATCCATTCTTTGTTTGAAAGGGACGACTGTTTTGAGAACCATTCTTTACGCTTTGGTTGGATACCTATCGGGTAGTGTGCTGTATGCCCAGATATTCGCCAGGATTTTCCACAAGCCAGACCTCATAGAACGGAGCAACGACCACAACCCCGGCACCGCAAACGCCTTCCAGTACGGCGGCTTCTGGTGCGGTGTGCTCACCCTTGTCTGTGATCTGCTCAAAGGGTTTATCCCCGTATTTGCCTTCCTGGCCGGGCCAAAGCCAGACCCCATTGCCTGTGCCCTGGTGCTGGCCGCCCCAGTGATTGGACACGCCTTCCCGGCGTTTTACCGCTTTCAAGGGGGAAAAGGCATTGCCGTCACCTTCGGCTGCCTGCTGGGCCTCCTCCCCATCTGGCAGCCAGTGGCGACGCTGGCTATGTATTTCATATTATTTTCTGTCGTGCTCCAAATCAGCCCCCACTTTTACCGCACCCTGGTGGCCTATCTCTGTTCTCTGGTCCACATGATTTTCATCGTGAAGATTCCCGCCATCTGGATGGGATTTTTGGTCATCTCTGGGGTGGTCCTGTTGCGGCTGCATATGAGCAAGGAGCAGAGAGAACAAATTGAGGTGAAATGGGTATGGACGCGCTGATTCTCTCTTGTGGCACCGGAGGTGGGCACGACTCCGCCGCAAAGGCGATTGTGGAAGAACTGCGCACACGAGGCCATCACGCCGTCATGCTCAATCCCTACACCCTACGCAGTCAGTCCCTTGCCCGCAGAATCAACGGTGCCTATATCTCCATGGTACAGAACACGCCCCGGCTGTTTGGCGCCGTCTACACCGCCGGGGAGCTGTACCGGAAACTGCCGTGCCGGTCGCCGGTGTATCACGTCAATCATCGGATGGTTCCATTTATGAAAAAGTATCTGGCCAGCCATTCCTATGACGTGATTATTACCACCCACCTGTATCCAGCAGAAATCCTCACCAATATGAAAAACCGGCACCTGCAGATTCCCAAAACCATCTTTGTCTCCACCGACTACGTCTGCATTCCCTTTACCGAGGAGACCAACTGCGACGCCTATGTCATCCCCGCCCCGGACCTGGCCTCCGACTATGTGCGCCGAGGCGTTCCGTTAGAGAAGCTGCACCCCTTGGGTATCCCCACAAGTCCCGTCTTTTCCAACCGCCAGAGCAAGGAGGAGGCCCGCAGACGCCTGCATCTGGACCCCCACAAAAAATATATCCTGACGGCAGGGGGAAGCATGGGCGGCGGCACCATCCGAGAGACCATAGAGACACTGATGGACGGGGTTGCCCAACGTCAAGACGTGTCTCTGGTGGTTGTCTGCGGCAACAACCAAGAGCTGTACAACACCCTCATGGCCAAACGCCCTAAAAACACCGTGATCGTGGGGTACACCCAGGACATGGCAGACTATATGCGGGCCTCGGACCTGTTTGTCACAAAGCCCGGGGGACTCTCCTCCACCGAAGCGGCCGTATGCGGCATTCCCATTTTGCATACAGCGGCCATCCCCGGCTGTGAAACCTGCAACGCCCAATACTTCCACACCCATGGCATGAGCCAAGTGTGTCAGGACCCCCAGCAGCTCATGGCAGTTGCCATGGACCTTCTGTTCGACCAGGCCCAGTGCGATGCCATGGTGGCCCGTCAACGTGTCACCATGGACGGGTCCGCCCGAGGGATTCTCTGTTCCTTTGCGGAATATCTATCAAAATAGCTCCATACACCCCCGGAACACTCGTTCCGGGGGTGTTCGTCTTGTATGGGGAAACTCCTTGTGGTATCATGAACCCAAGAAAATTTCCAGCTTAGGAGGCCTCTTTATGAACATTGTGGTGGCCATGGACTCGTTCAAAGGCAGCCTCTCCTCCATGGAGGCGGGCCAGGCGGTCCGGGCAGGGATCGCCCAGGCAGACCCCAGCGTATCGGTGACCGTCCGTCCTCTGGCCGACGGCGGCGAGGGCACCGTGGAAGCCCTGATCTCCGGCCTAGGCGGCCAATGGCAGCAGGTGACGGTGACCGGGCCGTTGGGTGCTCCCGTGGTGTGCTCTTATGGCATTCTCCCCGCCACAGGCACCGCGGTGGTGGAGATGTCCGGGGCTGCGGGTCTCACCCTGGTGCCGAAGTCCCAGCGCAATCCCCTATACACCACCACCTACGGTGTGGGGGAGGTCATCCGAGACGCCATCGCCAAGGGCTGCCGCCGTTTTCTGGTAGGCATCGGAGGCAGCGCCACCAACGACGGCGGTGTGGGGATGCTCCAGGCCCTGGGCTACGGCTTTTTCGACGCGGAGGGCCGCCCCATCCCCCACGGTGCCCAGGGGCTTTCCCATCTGGCCCGCATCACCTGCGACGGAGTTCTCCCCCAGCTGGCCCAGTGTGAGTTCCGGGTGGCCTGCGATGTCACCAATGTTCTGTGCGGCCCTCAGGGTTGCAGCGCCGTCTACGGCCCCCAGAAAGGGGCCACACCTGAAATGATTCAGGATATGGACCAATGGCTATTCCATTACGCCCAGCTGGCCCAGGCCGTGTGCCCGGACACCGCCCACCCCGACGCACCGGGAACAGGTGCCGCCGGAGGGCTGGGCTTTGCCTTCCAAACCTTCCTCCGTGGGGTGCTGGAGCCTGGGGTGTCCATCGTGCTGGAGGAGACCCACCTGGAGGGCTTTATCCGGGACGCCGACCTGGTCATCACCGGAGAGGGACGGCTGGATGGACAGACTGCCATGGGTAAGGCTCCCGTGGGAGTGGCCCAGCTGGCCAAACGGTACCACAAGCCGGTGGTAGCTCTGGCAGGCTGTGTCACCCCAGACGCCACCGCCTGTCACACCCAGGGCATCGACGCCTTCTTCCCCACCCTCTCTGGCCCCTGCTCCCTGGAGCAGGCCATGGAGCCAGACACCGCCCGGGCCAACCTGGCCGCCACCGCCCAACAGGTGTTCCGGCTCTTTCAAACTGGCATGACAAACTAACCTTCTTAGAAAATCAGGGTTGACAAAACCAGGTGGGGTATTGTATACTCTCGTTCAGTTAGCTATCGCTAACTATCAAAAACAAAGATTTCCCCAAGGAGGAATGGTATGTACCCCTACATTCTGGTATCCATCGCCCTGGCCCTGCTCTTCGCTGTCAGCTGTCACGGGGCTATCCGAAAGCGCCCCGGTGCCTTCTACGCCCTGGCCATCCTGTTGGTGGTGGGTGAAGTGCTCTACTACAGCCTGGGCCTTCGGGCCACGGCCCCCCAGTGGGTGAACACCTACATCGTCAATCTCTTCACCCGGGGCACGCTGCCCACCGCCCTGTTCATGGTGGTGATGTATGTGGGGGCGCTGGACCACCGCAGACCGCTGGTGCGCAAGCTGCTGGCCATCCGAGGCCCTCTGTCCATTATGGCCTGCATTCTCACTCTGGGCCACAACCTCATGTACGGCATTCGGCACTTTGTCATGCTGTTTGTGGCCCCGGAAACCATGCGGCCCACCACTCTGGTGGCAGCCATTCTCTCCCTGCTCATGATCCTCCTCATGATTCCTCTCATGGTGACGTCCTTCTCCCGTGTCCGCAGCCGCATGAGCGCCGCCAGCTGGAAACGGTTGCAGCGCCTGGCCTATCTCTTCTTTGGGCTGATTTACGCCCATGTGATGGTGTTGTTTGTCCCCCAGTTCTCCCACAAATATCTGGACATCATCCTCTACACCGCCATCTTCGGGGGCTATCTGGTCCTGCGTGTGACCAAAGCCCTGAAGGTTCACGAACAGAAAAAGGCGTCTTATCTCCGATGCGCCTGAAAAAACTCCCCGGAACTCATACAGTTTCCGGGGAGTTTTCTGTCTCTTGGTCTGTCAGCAGCCCCTTGAGCTGCTTTAAAAAACATTCCGACGCCTTGGAGAACACCTGGTAGCGTTTCCAGATGATGGACGCCTCCGACCGCATGGTGGGAGACAGAGGCCGGAAACACAGAGGGCTGTCCCCGCTGACGTTGATGAGCTGGTCAAAGCACAGGGCATAGCCCAGCCCCTCCTCCACCATCAGGGAGGCGTTGAACACCAGATTGTAGGTGGCCACGATGTTCAGCTTGGCATAGTCCCGCTCAAACCACTTGGTCAAAGACCAGTTGTCCGCCTTCTGGGCGGAGACAATCAGGGGCTTATCCCAGAGGTCCTGAGGCTGAATATACTCTTTGTCTGCCAGCGGGGCGTCCTTGCGCATGAGCACCCCCCAGGTGTCGTGAACAGGCACCTTCACCGAGCTGTAGATACTGGTGTCCACCGGGCCATAGACCACGCCAAAGTCGATGAGCCCCCGGTCCAAGTAGTCCTGGACAAAGGCCGCGTTGCCGCTGCGCACATGGTAGTGGATGTCGGGGTACTTGGCCTGGAGCTGTTTGGCTGCCCGGGCAAACAGGCGAATCATATCCGATTCCCCCGCCCCGATGTACACATCCCCCGCCACCACCTCGTCGGACAGAGAGATCTCCCGCTGGGTCATCTGCACCAGCTCCAAAATCTCCTCTGCCCGCTTGCGCAAAAGCATCCCCTCTTCGGTGAGCAGCACCTTTCGGGAGCCCTTGGTGCCCCGGATGAGCAGCTGTTTGCCCAGTTCCTCCTCAAGAGCCTTGAGCTGTGTGGAAAGGGTGGGCTGGGAGAGGTGCAGCGATGCCGCCGCCCCGGAAATGCTCTGCTCTCTTGCCACCGCCAGAAAATATTGTAACACCCGCAGTTCCACGCCTCTCGCCTCCTTTTTCCCCAGTATACCACCCACAGCCATAGCTTTCAACTATGCCTCATCATTCAGTATAAGTATTTGATATATAGAAGGTTCCTCGGTATACTGGGTATCGAAATGGAAGGTGAGCAAGGGATGACCACACAGGACCTGATTTTAAATCTGGAGGCTGCTGGGCTGGACGCCCCACAGATCGAGCAGTACCTGGCCTACGCACAGGCGGAAAATACCGCTCAGCAGCTACAGCTTCTGTCCCGTCACCGGGCGGCCCTGTTGGACCGGGTGCACCAGATGGAAAAACAGATTGGGTGTCTGGACTATCTGGTCTACCGGATTCAGCGCCGCTCCGCTGACCCCCACACCAGTTCTAGAAATGGAGGAACCACACCATGAGACACATCCACCATGAAACCTTTGACCAGGAGCGAGCCCTGTATGGCCAGCGGGACATTCAGGTCACCGACTGCTCCTTTGACGGCCCCGCCGACGGAGAGAGCGCCTTCAAGGAGGGGGCCAACATCCAGGCCCTGCGCTGCTTTTTCAACCTGCGCTATCCCTTCTGGCACGACGACGGCCTGGTCATCCGAGACAGTGAGCTGACCCCCATGTGCCGGGCGGCCCTGTGGTACTCCCACCACATTGAGATCACCAACACCAAACTCCACGGCATCAAGGCGCTGCGGGAGTGTGGCCAGGTGGCCCTGCGGGACTGTGACATCATCTCCCCGGAGTTTGGCTGGTCGGTCCACGACATCACCATGGACCACTGCACCGCAGAGAGTGAATATTTTATGATGCGCTCCACCAATCTGCGCTTCACTGATGTGACCTTCCGGGGCAAATACTCCTTCCAGTACATCGAGGACGCCATCTTCGACAACTGCCGCTTTGACACTAAGGATGCCTTCTGGCACGCTAAAAATGTGGTGGTGCGCAACAGCGTGGTGAAAGGGGAATATCTGGCCTGGTACTGTGAAAACGTGACCTTTGAGCACTGCACCATCATCGGCACCCAGCCTCTGTGCTACTGCAAGGGTCTAAAGCTGGTGGACTGCCGCATGGAGAACACCGACCTGGCCTTTGAAAAGAGCGAGGTGGAGGCCACGGTGCTCACCCCGGTGGTAAGCATCAAGAACCCTCGCTCCGGCCGCATTGTGGTGCCCTCTGTGGGCGAAATCATTCGGGACGACCCGGAGTCCCGGGGTGAGATTCTCTGCGGCTCGGACACCCAATAACCCATGAAGCGGATTGGATTTGCCCTGTGGGCCGTGGTGCTGGTTCTGTGTCTGGCGGCCTGTTCCACCGCCTCCCACCCCAGTCCCACCTCTACCATTTCACCGGAACCAACGGAGGATACCACTGTGGACACCCACACCTTCTATCTCACGGTGGAGGGAGTCACCTTCCCCGCCACCTTTGCGGACAACCAGGGCGCCGAGGCCCTGGCGGACCTGCTCACCGACGGCCCCCTCACCCTCTCCCTGGAGGACTACGGTGGCTTTGAAAAGGTGGGCAGCCTGGGCCAGTCCCTCCCCACCAGCAACACCCACATCACCACCCAGTCCGGGGACATTATGCTGTACCAGGGCAACCAGATTGTCCTCTTTTACGGCTCCAATTCCTGGAGCTACACCCGCCTGGGACAGGTCACCGACCTCACCGGATGGCAGGAGGCTCTAGGCCACGGGGATGTCACTGTAACCTTCTCTCTGACGGCACCTCATTGACTTGCCTTCCTCTGTACAGTAAAATATCATCGAAGATACCACACCATTACCCCCGCTCCTCCAGCGGGGGTATCCTGTTAGGAGGGAGCACCATGTCGGTGAACATTTACAAGGGGGAGTCTTTCCACATCCGCTAAGGAAATTTCGGAAAGGACTCCCCAAATATGAACAAGACAACTTGTACTTCAATTTGGCGTCTGGCTGGCCCTGGCGCCTTGGTTTGTTATGCCCTTCTGGCCCCCCTGTCCGCCCTGTGCTCCTCCCTCTTCGCCCTGTCCCTTCAGCCCGTGGTGGACACCGGACTCTCTGGGGACCTGGGCCGATTCGGGCTTGCCTGTCTGGCTGTCTTCCTCCTGGGGGCGGTGGATCTGGCCCTGAACCACTGGACGGTTTGCAGACAGGCGGCCCTCGTCCATCGCTGCACCAACAGGCTGTGCCAGCACTACCTGCACCTGACCCTAGCCCAGAAGGTGGAGCGGCTCCAAGAACAGGACAGCGCCGTCTATCTCTCCAAACTCACCGCTGACGCCCCCCTCATCTCCTCCGGCTACCTGGGCAACGCCCTGGACCTGTACCGCAGCGCCTGGAGCCTGGCCGCCTCTTTGGCGGTGCTGGCAGCGGCAGGCTGGGAGTTGGCAGCCCTGGCGGTGCTCTGCGCCCTGGTCTCCCTGGCTCTGCCCAAACTCCTCCAGCAAAGCGCTGACCGGGCCGAGACAGTGTATCTGGACGCCAACCGCACCCATCTGGCCCAGGCCCAGGAGATACTGACCAACTTTCTCCTCATCCGCCTGCATGGGTTAGCGTCTGAACAGGAGGTCCGCTATCGCAACGCCGCCGCCCAAGTGGAGCAGGCGGACAACCGCCGCCAAGTGGTCCGGCAGCGGATGAACACCCTGGGCAGCGCCATCAGCCAGCTCAGCTTTGTGCTCCTGCTGGCTGGGGCCATGCTGCTGGTCATCCAGGGCAAGCTCAGTGTGGGCTATACCATGTCCCTCACCCAGCTGTTGGGTGGGGTCATGTTCCCCTTTGAGGTGCTGCCCGGTTACTGGATGGCCCTGCAAACGGGAAAGCGGCTGTTCCGCTCCAATCTGGAGCAGCTGCAAAGTGGGCTGGACACCCCCGGAATCCAGCCCCTCTCCCATGCGCCCAGACAGCTGGCCCTCCACGGCGTCTCCTTCGCTTATCCCCACCGCCCCCCGCTGGTGGAGAACCTGACCCTGCGTCTGGACTGCACCAAAAAGTATGCCCTGGTGGGGTCCAGCGGCAGCGGGAAAAGCACCCTGGCCAAGCTACTGCTGGGGTTTCTCACCCCCACCCAGGGCTCCGTCACATTGGACGGTATCCCCCTGGACCAAGTGGAAGTCGGTTCTCTCTACCGTGCGGTGGGCTACCAGAGTCAGAACAACACCTTCTTCCGGGACACTCTGGAGCACAACATTCTCCTGGGCCGCTCCCGCTCCCCGGAAGACTGGAAGCAGCTGCTGCAACAAGTACAACTGGCCCACTGGGTGGCACAGCTTCCACAACAAGCCCAGACCGTTGTGGAGGAAAACGGAAAAAACCTCTCCGGCGGTCAGGCCCAACGGGTAGCTTTGGCCCGGTGTTTGGCGGGACAACCTGCCTTTCTGGTGCTGGACGAGATCACCTCCGCCCTGGACCCCCAGACCGCCGGAGCACTGATGGACACGGTGCTGGCCCTGGAGGGCGTGGGGCTGCTGGCCATCACCCACGACCTGAATGGAGAGCGGCTGAAACGGTTTGACTCCATCCTCGTCCTTCGGGATGGGGCGCTCATAGAACAGGGCTCTTGGGAAGCGCTCATGGCCCAGCGGGGCGAGCTGTATCGTCTCTCTGTGAGACCATAAAAAATGCCTGGAATCCGAGGATTCCAGGCATTTTCATGTCATGTCATAAGTTGAAGCTAAAGACCACAACACAGACCACGACAAACAGAATAAAGCCCACATTGGCGTATACCGTCTTGACCCGACCCTCCCGGGGCAGCTCCTCGGGGGTAGGCCGAAGGGTCAGAGACTTGCGCATAACGATCCCAATCACCAGGCCCGCAATGACCAGCACCAGCTGCACCACCACATAGGCCAGGTAGATGAGCAGGCCGGGCAGAATGGCCGCCAGCATCTCCTGGTCCAGATTCTGGGGGTTCAAGTTGGACAGGGCATCCAAGTCCAGGTTGGACACCACCCACAGAGGCACCACCGAGCCCATGAAGTTGATGATCATGTGCATGAGCACAGGATAGCGGAGGCGACGGGTGCGCAGGTACACATAGGCAAAAATCAGACCCATGCCGAAGGCATAGAAGAACTGAAACAGATTCATGTGGAACAGAGCGAAGGTGAGAGCGGAGAACACCATGGCGGTCTTCTCCCCATACTGGGCGCAGCGGTCCAGCAGCTGCTTACGGAACACCAGCTCCTCCACCAATGGGGCCAAAATCACCACGGTAAACAGAATCAACGGGTTTCCACCGCTGACCATGGCCTCCACACCATTTTGTGCTGTTCCGCCGGACAGCAGCCCGGACAAGAAGGTGCCAACCAGATTTCCGATGAACATCACCGGGAAGCACATCAGCAACAGCGCCCAAAACTTTCCTCCCCCCAGTTTGGTCTGGGACTGCTCCACCACGGGCATCTTGCGGAGGATCAACAAAAACAGAGGCACACCCACCAGGTACTGCGGGATAAAGGAAGCCGCCCACAAAAACCAGGCGTTCTCTAACACGTTCACACCCATGGCCAACAACACGCCCCCAATCGCCACTGCCACAAGCTGCAGCACGACGATGACCATCGCATAGGCACACAGGGCCCATCCCAATCTGCCAAAGCAGGACTTTGCTTTCTCCACTGATACCAAGTTCTCTTCCTCCATGTGGTATTCCCTCCCATTTCTCTCTCGTTTGAGGTCTTGCTTTTGCCCATTCTCTCATATCTTCCACAAAGAATCAATCCCCTTGTGCAACTTCTCTCCCCTCATCCTCTATCTTTCCATTGACAGATTTAATCGAATGCGTTAGACTGACAGTGTAATCGAACGCATTCGACTAAGGAGGTGACACCATGGACACGCCGAAGATTTTCGAGAGCGAATACCGATTCTGCCTGATTTTGTGGGAGCACGAACCCATCAAGAGTGGGGAGTTGGTGGCGCTGTGCAAAGAGCAACTGGGGTGGAAGAACTCCACCACCTACACGGTCATCAAGCGCCTGGCCCAGCGAGGAGTGCTGAAGAACGAGGACACCATTGTCACCTCTCTGGTCTCCAAGGACCAGGTGCAGGCCGCTGAGATCGACGAGCTGGTGGAGACCAAATTTGAGGGTTCGCTCCCCGCCTTTGTGGCGGCCTTTACCCGCCACCAGAAGATGACCCAGAAGGAGATCGACCAGGTACAGGCGATGATCGACCAATTTAGAAAGGGGAATGGGCCATGACTGAGCTGTTTTTGCACATCGTAAACATCAGTATTTCTGCCAGCTGGCTGGTGTTGGCGGTGCTTCTGGCCCGCCTGGTGCTGAAGCGGGCTCCAAAATGGGCCCATGTGCTGCTGTGGGGCATTGTGGGGGTGCGGCTCATCTTCCCCTTCTCCCTGGAGAGCGCCCTGAGCCTCATTCCCAGTGCCGAGACCATCTCCCCCACCATCCTCACCGACGGCATCCACAGGGTCTACACCGGATTTCCCACCCTGAACCAGTCCATCAATCCCGTACTCTCCCAGGCCGCTACCTCTACCACAGACGCCGCCCCCAACCTCCTGGAGATTTGGCTTCCGGTGCTGGCGGTCCTCTGGTTCTTTGGTGTGGCGGCGCTGCTAGGTTGGAGTGCCGTGAGCTATCTGCGCCTGCGGCGGCGGGTGGCCACGGCGGTACAGCTGGAGGACAATCTCTATCAGAGCGAGGCGGTCCTCTCCCCCTTTGTGCTGGGGCTGGTTCACCCTCGCATGTATCTTCCCTTCTATCTGGACCAGGACACCATGGAGCACGTGGTGGCCCATGAGCGGGCTCACATCCAGCGCAGAGATCACTGGTGGAAACTCCTGGCCTTTGTGCTGCTGAGCGTGTACTGGTTCAACCCTCTGCTGTGGCTGGCCTATCTGCTGCTGTGCCGGGATATTGAGCTGGCCTGTGATGAGAAGGTGGTGCGGGGCATGGAGCCCCAGCAGCGGGCGGACTACTCCCAGGCCCTGCTCTCCTGCTCGGTGCGCCGCCCTGCCATTGCCGCCTGTCCCCTGGCCTTTGGCGAAGCAGGAGTGAAGCAGCGGGTGAAGTCGGTGCTGCGCTATCAGCGGCCCACCGTTCTGGCGGTGGCCGCCTCGGTGGTGGTGTGCGCCATCGTCGGGGTGTGCTTTCTCACCAATCCTCCCATTCCCCGAGGCTTCCCCATGCAGGGACACAATGTGGCAGATTTAGACCCTCAAGAAATTACGGAGCAAATTGCACGGATCGAGCGGCTCCAGGATGCCTCCACCCTCAATGTCAACCCCGACCAGTTTGAAGTCCGTCTCAACGCAGACTTTCAGTGGGTGGACACCGGCACCGTCCGCTTCTTTTACTGGCAGAACCAGCAGTCCTACAGCGCACAGCTACAGCTGAATCTAGAGGATAGCACGTATACGGTCACTCAGCCCACCACCTGCCCAGAGCAGACTACCATATACAAACTGCGGGACTATTTGGAGGCCTTGAAGTATCTGCCCCAGGAGGAGATTCGCCGCCTGGCTCCAGATGCAGACCAGTTTTCCATCACCCATGTAGCCGAAGGCGCTCCAGGTGGGAATCACTCCATCACCTACACCGCCGATGGTGTGGGCAATATCAACAGCTGGCTCATCCATTTGACGGTATTGCCGCTATATAAAACCGGGGACAACGAGTACACCAGCACAGGGGATGGCTTCATCCACCTGTTCTACGGTGCCCAATCCGCCCAAATCCTCGCCACCTATTGGGGCACAGACAACCCCGGCCAATTGCAGCTTCAATCCCCCGACACCACCTATTCCTATGATGCACCCTGTCTGCAATTACTCAATGACGGCACCTTTATCTGGACACCTTCTTCGTATATGAGTTATATCGCCCAAGGATATTATGAGCAGACGGAGGACACTCTGACTCTGTACACCAACGACGGCGCCCTCCTATATGCATATGACAAGGCGGGAGATACCTTGATTTACCATTCAGGTACCACCTTCCAACCTCTCATCACCCAACGACCGCAGTTGCCTAGTACGTAAAAACATCCCACGGAAACCCATTCAGGGTCTCCGTGGGATGTTTTCGTACCATTGAAATTAGAAGAACACCTGCTTGTCCACAGGGGCGGTGCTGGCAATCAGCTTGCCCTTGCGGTAATTGCGCAGGACATTGGCGTCATAGTTCAAAGCGTCGTACCAGTCCTTGGCGTCCAGGATGATGAAGTTGGCGGCGTTACCCTCCTTGATGCCATAGGCATCTCCCAGGTGGAGGGTGCGGGCGGCGTTGGTGGTGACGAAGCGATAGGAGTTGACGATCTCCTCATAGCCCAGCATGTGGCCCGCATACAGGCCCATGAACACCTGGTCCCGCATTTTGGCATTGCCCAGGGGATTCCAGGGGTCGAAGATATCGTCGGAGCCGAAGGAGACGTTGATGCCCTCGTCGTTGAGCTCCTTCACCCGGGTCATGCTGCGGCGCTTGGGATAGGTGTCAGTGCGGCCACCCAGGTGGACATTGACGCAGGGATTGGCCACAAAGTTGATGCCGGACAGCTTGAGAAGCCGCATCAGGCGGATGACATAGGCGTTGTTGTAGCTGTGCATGGCGGTGGTGTGGGAGGCGGTGACCTTCTCCCCCATGCCCATCTCATAGGCCCGGGTGGCCAGAGTCTCCAGGCCACGGGAGGCCTCGTCGTCGATCTCGTCACAGTGGACGTCCACCAGCTTGTTGTACTTGGCAGCCAGGTCCATGCAGATGTTCAGAGACTCCACGGAGTACTCCCGGGTGAACTCGAAGTGGGGGATGGCACCGGCGGCGTCCGCTCCCATCTCCAGGGCCTGCTCCAGCAGCTTGGCCCCGTTGGGGTAGCTGAGAATGCCATACTGGGGGAAGGCCACGATCTGGATGTCCATGTAGTCACGGACCTCTTCCCGAATCTCCAGCATGGCCTCCAGGGCGGTGAGCTTGGGGTCGTTGATGTCCACGTGGGTGCGGACGTACTGGATGCCATTGGCCGCCTGCATGCGGATGGCCTGGTTGACCCGGGCCTTCACATCCTCATGGGTCAGGGAGGGCTTGTACTCCTCCCAGCACTGGATGCCCTCAAAGAGGGTACCGCTGAGGTTCCAGCGGGGACGGCCAGCGGTGAGGCAGGTGTCCAGGTGCACGTGGGATTCCACAAAGGGCGGCAGAGCCATCTTTCCAGCGCAGTCGGCCACCACTTCTTCCCCGGGCAGGGGCTCCAGGTGGGGAGCGATGGCGTCAAACTTGCCGTCGGTGACTCGAATGTCCACCGTGTCCTGGGCATTGCCCAGGTGAAGCTTTTGAAAGAGCATGGTAAAATCCTCCCTGTTTGTTTAGTTGTGTTTTTTACCCAGCAGTTCTCCCAGGAAGAAACACACCGCCGCCACGATCATGGCGTTGATGGCGGCAATGCCCCAGGGAAGGACGTTGGCTGCCACAGCACCCACCACGATGCCGGCAATGTTGAACCAGTTGACGGTCACACGTCGATCGGCGTCCCGGAACTTGCTGCGGTTTTTGAAGAAGTCCAGAATGACAATGGCACCGATGGGGGGCAGCGCGCAGTTCAAGATGTTCAGCCAGCCAGTGAAGTTCCAGTACAGCCAGATGGCCAGGGCGGTACCCACGATACCGGCAATCCAGGTGGTGAACTTCATGCGCACCCCGGAGACGTTGGAGATGGCCAGGCCGCCGGTGTACAGAGCGTTGTTGTTGGTGGTCCAGATGTTGGCGCCCAGCACGATGAGGGCGGGGATAGCCAAGCCCTGGGCGATCATCACATAGAAGATATCATCCTTCCCGGTGAAGGCGCCGCCCACAGCGCCGAAGCAGAACATCAGAGTATTTCCCAGGAAAAAGGCGATGACAGTGGTCCACACCGCGATTTTGCTGTTTTTTGCAAAACGGATGAAGTTGGGGGTGGCGGTGCCGCCGGAGATAAAGGAGCCGATGACGTAGCCAATGCCAGTGACCAGGCTGATGCCGCCGGCAGACTGGGCGAAGATGGCAGTGAGTCCGCCGCCCTCTCCGGTGGCAGTGATCATGGAGTACATGCCCAGCACCACAATGAGGGGCACAGAGATATAGCTGACGATCTCCAGGGCCTTCATGCCGGTGGCCGCGGTGGCGGTCATCAGCAGGCCAGCCACGATGGTCAGCGCCCACGCATTGACCCCCAGGAGCTCAGCAGCAGGGATGGAGAACATGGCCACGCCCACGCCGAACCAGCCGATCTGGGTAAAGCCCAGAATGGCGGAAGACAGGTAGGAGCCCTTCTCACCGAAGGTCTTGCGGCACAGCAGGTCCATGTTCAGCCCGGTGCTGGAGCCAATGTAGGCCAGGATGCCGCAGTAGGCGGAGAGAATCAGGCCGCCGATGAGACAGGCCCAGGCAAAGCCGGACAGGTCCAGACCGTTACCCAGCTTGGCGCCCACGCTCATGCTGGCGGAAAAGAAGGTAAAGCCAAGCATGACAAAGAACATGTTCCAAAAGCCTTTCCGGGCCGAGGTGGGAACCGCCTCCAGGGAATAGTCGGCGTCTACCTGGTGTTGTTTTTCTCGTTCGTGTTTACTCATACGCAATGAATCTCCCTCTCAGTTTCTTATTTCATGGAGTCTACACTCAGTTGAATAATATACCATGATTTTGACAGCAATGTCCACCTACCCTTTCCCTAAAAAATGTCGAAAATCCCCCCACCTCTCCCAGCAAAATTATCCTTTACCAGAAGAGGAATAAAATGCACCCATGTAGCCAGTTTGTCTCCACTTCTCCATATAATTCCTCACAATTTCCACTTACCATCTTCCATTTCGCATAGTTTCAATTCCATCTTACTTCGATTCTTTTGTTGACTTTTCACAGTCTCCGGTCTACAATAGGTAGGTAAAGGCCTGGAATGGGTATCGTTTCCCCCGTCCCCTGTTCCAGCGCATAATCCTCACAAATTGTCAACCCCGTACCGAACTGCAAGGCACAGTTGGAGGCTTCTCCCCAAGGTGTTGGAGTGTCGTTTTCCCTTTCCTGCGTTTTGGTGGGGTTTTCCTTTGTATGATAGGCCAGAGATGGCAACAGGGCGGCCTCAGGCCCCCTTTTACCATAATTGAACAGTGGGAGGCGAAAACAGCAAGCATACGGAAGAAAGAAAAGGAGCATTTTTGACAAAGGAGGAATAATCTTGAACAAACTCGTGAAGTGCATCACAGGCGCGGTCCTGGCGGTATGCATGGTCACCACCGGTATGCCGGGCCTGGGACTGCTCTCCCAAACCGCCCAGGCTGCCGCCGACACCAACCTGGCCCTGAACAAGACCGCCACGGCCAACGATGTGGAGTCCGGTACCAGCTTCACCGCAGACAAGGCTGTGGATGGCAACTCCAGCACCCGCTGGGCCACCAATGCCGACAACGCAGGCACCGCTCCCAAGTGGCTGCAAGTTGATTTTGGCACCACCACCACCTTTGATACGGTGGATATCTCCTGGGAGCAGCAGAACATCGTGGAGTACAAGCTGGAGGTGTCTGACAACGCCGAGAGCTGGACCACCGTGTTTGAGCGCAACTCCAACCCCACCACCAAGGACGAGAGCATCTCCCTGGAGGCTCCCGCCGTGGGCCGCTATCTCCGGGTGTACGTCAGCCGCTACGACCAGGCCGACTGGAAGTCTGTGTCCATCTTTGAGCTGGCTGTGTACAACTCCAAGGATGACACCCCCGATGTGTCCGGCGGCAACTACACCATCTACCCCACCCCCCAGAAGGTGACCGATGAAGAGGGCACCATCACCCTCACCGACACCATCAACGTCATCCAGGGTGAGGGCATCGACACCGTCACCGCCAACCGCATCCAGGAGGTCCTCACCGACAACGGGTACACCACCCAGGTTGCCGACCAGGCCTCTGAGACCAACACCAACCTGTATGTGGGTATCAACGGCTCCGGCGACGCCGCCGACACCTATGAGGGTGTGCCCAAGGACGTGTTCACCGAGGGCGAGAACAAGTACGACATGCACGTGGTGAAGGTATTTGAAAACGGCGACATCGTCATTCTGGGCAAGGACAGCGACGCTGCCTACTACGGTCTGGCCACTCTGAACCTGATGCTGGAGCAGACCCCCGACCGCCAGATGAAGATCTCCACCTTTGAGGACTACTCCTTCCAGAAGTACCGTGGCTGCGTGGAAGGCTACTACGGCTACCCCTGGAGCGTGGAGGGCACTCTGAGCTGGTTCGACTTCGCCAAGCGCTACAAGATGAACATCTTCCTCTACGGCCCCAAGACCGACCCCTATCACCTGGGTCAGTGGGACGAGCCCTATCCTGAGACCGTCACCGAGGAGGAGTCCGCCATCGGTATCCGCACCCGCAGCGAGATGCAGCAGTTTGCTGAGAAGGCCACCGAGTGCAACGTGGACTTCGTGTGGGTGGCTCACCCCGCCATGAAGAAGCCCATCGACTTCACCAATGAGGAGACCGTCAACGAGGGCGTGGACCGCCTGATGGCCAAGTTTGCCGACATGTACGCTCTGGGCGTGCGTCAGTTCGGCATCTTCGTGGACGACATCTCCAACTCTGAGGCCGCCCGCACCTGCGACATGCAGATCTACATGCTCAACACCACCCAGGAGCGTCTGTATGAGACCTACAACGGCGAGGGCACTGCAGCGGAAGACCATGTAAAGGGCCTGTTCTTTACTCCCGCCTGGTACACAACCCGCTCCAGCGGCGCTTCCACCTATATGCCCAAGTTCCGCAATGTGCACGAGGACATCGAGATCTGCTTCACCGGCAGCGACGTGTTCTCCAGCATCAGCAACACCTCTGCCACCACCTTTAAGAATTGGATTGGCCGGGACCCCGTGCTGTGGTGGAACTACCCTGTCAACGACAACTTGGACAACGTCTACTACACCAACCCCATCAACCACTACTACAGCCTGGACTCCAACCCCACCAGCCTCAAGGGCGTGCTGTCCAACCCCATGAACTACTCCGAGTCCTCCAAGGTGGCGTTCTTCGGCATTGCCGACTACACCTGGAACCCCAACGCCTTTGACGCCATGGAGAACTGGGAGGATTGCTTCGACGGCATCTTCCCCGACGACCCCGACATGGCCCAGGCCCTGAAGGTGGTCTACGGCAGCCTGAACACCAGCTATGAGCCCGCCGAGCTGACCCGTCTGTACGCTCAGTACGGCAGTGGCAGCGCCACCGCCGCCGCCAGCCTCATGGAGAAGATGTATGAGATCGTGGACTCCATCGAGAAGCTGGAGACTCTGAAAAACAGCGACGATCCCGTGGAGCGTCTGCTGGTGGAGGAGGCTCAGCCCGCCTTCAACAAGCTCTACGACATGGCCGCTGCCATCGGCGGCGCTATGGCGGTGGAGTCCTCCGACGATCCTCTGGTGCAGACCCACGGCTACTACTTGGCCAAGGCCGCCTATGAGCGTCTGAGCATCTACCGCAACCCCCGCTATCAGATCATCGCTCTGGAAGGCTCCGGCGCTGACATCTACTACAGCACCTGGGAAGCTGAGCCCTCCAACGGCAAGATGAAGGCCTTCGTGGAGACCGCCATGAATGCCATTGCCGACTTCGACGTCACCTCTCTGGACACCAGCGCCGCGGACATCCAGTCCGTGCAGATTCTGCCCAATGAGAACGTGGAGGTCCGTCAGGGCACCACCTGCCAGTTCACCGCTCAGGTCACCGCCAACGGCGAGAACCTCAGCGACGTGATCTGGACGGTGGAGGGCAACACCGGTGAGAACACCACCATGAACTTCAATGGCATCCTGACCATGGATACCAACGAGCTCTCCCCCACCGTCACCGTCAAGGCTGTCTCCGCCTATGACGACACCGTGTTCGCCACCGTGGAAGTGAAGGTCACCGACCGCATCTATGTGGATCCCACCATCCCCACCAACCAGGCCTATGGCGCCGCCATTCTGGGTGGCTCCGGCAATCCCGGCGTGGGCGGCGGCCCGGAGAACCTCTTCGACGAGAGCGAGGACGGCTCCAAGTGGTGCCCCGGCGACAACACCCGCTACAACCAGTGGGCCGCCTTCGACCTGGGCGCGGACAAGACCATCTCCTCCTGGCAGACCGTCCATGCAGGTGTGGAGCACGAGCTGGACATCTCCTCCAACTTCTCCCTGCAGGTCCTTAAGGACCCCAACGCCACGGATGAGCAGCTCCACGACAAGTCCTATCTGGGCAACAGCGCCAACTGGGTCACCGTGGCCGAGTATGTGAACAACACCGAGAACATCACCACCTATGAGTTCGAGGAGCCCGTGACTGCCCGTTACTTCCGCCTGTACATCGCCGACGGCTGCCAGCCCGGCGTGCCCTATGCCGCCACTCGTATCTATGAGTGCCGCCTGTTCGGTGTGGACACCGCCACCGTGGAGCGCACCCACAGCCTGACCATCGCCGACGGCATTGCCAACGGCACCATCACCACCGACGCCTCCAACTATGAGGAGGGCGCCAAGGTCAACGTGTACGTCACCCCCGACGAGGGCTACCGCCTGAAAGAGGGCACCCTGAAGTACAACGACACCGTGATGGAGGGCACCAGCTTCCTGATGCCCGCGGAAGACGTGGTCATCACCGCCGAGTTCGAGGTGGATTCCGGCACCGAGCCCACTGTGGACAAGACTCAGCTCCAGGCCGCCGTGGACGAGGCCTCCGCTCTGAAGGAGGGCGACTACACCGCTGAGACCTGGACCGTGTTTGCCGCCGCTCTGGCCGACGCCCAGGCTATCCTGGCCAATGACCAGGCCACTCAGGCCCAGGTGGACAACGCTCTGACCGCCCTCAACGCCGCTGTGGAGCAGCTGGAGAAGGTTCAGGAGCCCGGCCAGGAGGCCAATAAGCTTCTGCTGCAAAAGACCTATGACTACGCTCTGACCCTGGACACCACCGGCGTGGTGGACTCCGCTGTGGCCGTCTTCCAGAAGGCTATGGACGAGGCCAAGGCCGTGCTGGACAACCCCAACGCCACTCAGGACGAAGTGAACACCGCTTGGGACAACCTGCTCACTGGCATCTGGTCCCTGGGTCTGAAGCAAGGCGACAAGACCATGCTGGAGGTACTCATCGTCAAGGCTGAGTCCATGGTAGCCAACCAGAGCAAGTACATGCCCGACCACTGGCAGGAGCTGCTGGACGCCCTGAACGCCGGCCATAAGGTCATGGACGACGGCGACGCCCTCCAGGGCGACGTGGAGACCGCTGTGGAGGCTCTGATGAACGCCATCCTGGCCCAGCGCTACAAAGCCGACAAGTCCATCCTGGAAGACCTCATCGGCAAGGCTGAGAGCATGGACCTGTCCGGCTATACCGCCCAGTCCGTGGCCACCTTCCGCACCGCTCTGGCCTCTGCCCAGGCAGTTCTGGCCGACGAAACCCTCTCTGAGGACGACCAGCAGACTGTGGACAACGCCGTGGCCGCTCTGTCCGCTGCCATGGACGGCCTCACCGCTGGTGGCGCTCCCGAGACCACCGACAAGCCCGAGACTTCTGAGAAGCCTGAGTCCACCGACAAGCCCCAGGCCACCGAGAAGCCCGAGAACGTGCCTCAGACGGGCGACGAGGCCATGATTCAGATTTGGGTGGCTCTGTCCCTGGTCAGCACCGCTGCTCTGGCTCTGGCCATGGCCAAGAAGAAGCACAACGTGTAAGCCCTTCCCCTCCTGTACCGCTCCGTCCACCGGGGCGGGGCGGTGCAGGAACCTGACATCGGAAAGGATTTGAAACAATGAAAGCAAAGAACAAACGGGTGGCTGCCTTGGCACTGGCCACCGCCCTGACCTTCAGCCTGTCCGCCCCCTTCACCCTACCCCAGGCCCGGGCCACCAACAACACCTCTGTCTCCATGAATGTGCGCAGCGGTGAAGAGCTGGCCACTCTGGTCACTCCCATTGTGCAGAAGTACACCGTGGACGATTCCCAGCAGACCTGGGTGATGTCCCCCTCCAGCCGTCTGGCTGTGCTGGCCACCCAGGAGAACGTGTCCAATGAGCGTCTGGCCGAAGTGGTGAAGCTGGTCAACTCCGAGTTTGTGGAGAAGGAAGTGGTCTCCTCCACCCCCTTCACCATGGTCTACGCCAACGAGGAGGATATGGCTCCCGCTGACGTGCTCATCAAGCTGGACACCGACAGTTCCCTCTATGACGGCTCCGAGAGCCCCGAGGCCTACCGCATTGACATCGGTGCCGACGGCGTAGTCATCACCGCCGCCAGCGAGAACGCCGTCATGTACGCCCTGCGCACCATCCAGAACTACATGGTGGCCAACGACGGCCTGCCCTACGGTACCATCGTAGACTATCCCGACGTGGCCGAGCGCCGTCTCCATGTGGACTGTGCCCGTAAGTACATCAGCAAGGACTGGTTCATCCGTCAGATCCGTGAGATGTCCTTCCTGAAGATGAATGCCATCCAGATTCACTTCTCTGAGAACCTGGGCTTCCGCATTGAGTGTGAGACCGATCCCGCCATCGTCTCCGACGAGTACCTGACCAAGGACGAGGTGCGGGAGATTCTGGCTGAGGCTGAGAAGTACGGCGTGAAGGTCATCCCCTCCTTTGACAGCCCCGGCCATGTGGACCAGATTCTCCGTGCCCACCCCGAGTATGGCCAGATCAGCAACAAGGGCTCTCACTACAAGTCCGGTCTGGACGTGACCAACCCTGAGGCTGTGGAGTACATCTACTCTCTGTACGATGAGTACATGGAGCTGTTTGAGGGCTGCACTGACTTCCACATCGGCGGCGACGAGTACATGGAGTTTGACCGCGCCCCCTTCACCACCGAGTACAAGAGCGTGCTCAACGACTACGCCAAGAAGACCCTGGGCTCTGAGTACCAGTGGAAGGACGTGCTGGCCAACTACATCAACGAGCTGGCCGAGCATGTCTACTCCAAGGGCTTCACCCCCCGTGTGTGGAACGACGGCCTGTACTACGGCGAGAACTCCTGGGAGGGCGCTCAGCGCATTGTCATGCACGACTACATCGGTGTAGACTTCTGGTCCCAGATGGGTTGGAACCGGGACATCGCCAACCTCCAGACCTTCATCAACAAGGGCCACGACACCATCTACAACGTCAACGCCAGCTTCTTCTACTATGTGCTGCGCAACGATAAGCCCACCGACGGCCGGGAGCAGCACTCCTTCGACGTCCTGAACCAGGACAAGAACATCTTCGAGAACTGGACCCCCGGCAAGTTCCAGTCCAACACCATTGCCGACGACCACCCCTCCATCAAGGGTACTTCCATGGCCATCTGGTGCGATAACCCCACCCTGGTGGATGAGGACGTGATCACCGAGGACATCGCCGACGAGCTGCGTGCTCTGGCCTCCAAGGCCTGGAACGTGGAGAGCAACGCCACCATCAACTTCGAGCAGTTCAAGGAGAACTATCAGGTGCTGGGCAACGTGGCCGGCTTTGAGAAGGGCTCCACCCTCCCCGACGCCGGTGAGTTCCAGAGCGCTGAGAGCCTGGGCACCGTCACCCTGCGCTACGTCAGCGACACCGGCAAGGTGCTCAAGGAGGACGTGGTGAAGTACGGCACCATCGGCAACGAGTACACCTTCACCGCCGACGAGATCTACGGCTACAAGCTGGTGAGCGAAGGCAATGTCTCCGGCACCTACTCCAAGGAAGGCGACGTGTACACCTTCACCTACACCCTGTTCACCGACAAGACCGATCTGGGCGCCGAGCTGGAGGCAAAGCTCAACGCCGCCGACTACATCCCCGCCACCTTCGCCGAGTACCAGACCGCTCTGGATGCTGCCCAGGCCGTGTATGACCAGGAAGACAGCGAGCAGCTGGCCGTGGACGAGGCTCTGGCCGCCCTCACCGAGGCCAAGGCCAAGGCCGTTCTGCTGCGCAACTTCGCTCTGTATGTGGAGACCCAGTTCCCCCTCACCGACATCGGCTATCAGTCCGGCTACACCGAGTACAAAGCCGCTGTGAACGCCGCCAAGGAGGTTCTGTACTCTCAGGGCAATGACGCCCAGGCTGTGGCCGCCGCCCTGGAGTCTGTGAACACCGCCAAGGCCGCTCTCATGCTGCCCGACGGCAACACTCCCACCGTTTCCGCCACCGACAGCTACTATCAGAGCTACAGCTATGACAAGATGCTGGACGGCAACCTGAACACCAAGTGCTGGTTCGAGAAGGACCAGGTGGCTGGCAAGGAGTTCGTGTTCACCTTCCCCCAGGCCGTGAACATGTCTCAGATTCGTGTGGTGCAGCCCAGCAACGTGGGCGCTGACATTCTGGAGGGCGCCGACGTTCAGGTGTCCACCGACAAGGAGACCTGGACCACCGTGGGCCACCTGGACAGCTCTTCTTCTGACACCACCATCGAGTTTGACTCCACCGTGGTCAAGTACGTCCGCGTCCTGCTCACTGCCACCAAGAAGAACTGGTATCAGATCTCCGAGGTTCAGTTCACCTACGAGCAGATTCCCGAGGACACCACCGTCCGGGACATCATCGCCGAAGCCGAGGCCATCGACATCACCGGCAAGGATGTGGCCGCCGTCAACACCATGATCGACGCCCTCATCGAGGTGCAGAAGCTGTACGCTGAGGACAACAAGGACACTGCTGAGGCCGTGGCTGCCCTGCGTACTGCCATCGACCAGCTGACCGACACCGACGAGCCCGCCACCGAGGCCAGCAAGGCCCTGCTGCAGAAGGTGTATGACTACGCCGCTGCCCAGGATACCAGCAACCTCATCCCCACCGTGGCTGCCAAGTACCAGGCTGCTCTGGACCAGGCCAAGGCCGTTCTGGCTGATCCCAACGCCACCCAGCCCGAGGTGGACAAGGCCACTGAGGACCTGTTCGAGGCTGTGCACCTGCTGGACTTCACCCAGGGTGACAAGGAAGCTCTGAACCTGCTCATTGAGCGTGCCAAGGAAATGGTGGCCAACGAGGACCAGTACATGGACACCAACTGGCAGATGCTGCTGGATGCCCTGGACAAGGCCGAGGCCGTGTCCGCTGACCCCGATGCCCTGCAGTACGAGGTGGACGCCGCCTCCGAGGCCCTGATGGAGGCCATTGAGGCTCAGCAGCTGCGCTGCGACAAGTCCATGCTGGAGCTGCTCATCGACCGTGCCAACGGCATGGTGGAGAATGCCGACAAGTATGTGGAGACCAACTGGCAGATGCTGCTGGATGCTCTGGAGAAGGCCCAGACCGTCTATGACGATCCCAACGCCACCCAGGCTGAGGTAGAGACCGCCTGTGATGAGCTGCTGGAGGCCATCATGGCCCAGCGCTTCAAGGCCGACAAGTCCATCCTGGATGACCTCATCAACCAGGCCGAGAACATGAACCTGGACGGCTATCCCGCTGAGGCTGTGGCCACCTTCCGCACCGCTCTGGCCAATGCCCAGGCTGTGATGGCGGACAACAGCCTGTCTGTGGACGATCAGAAGACTGTGAACGATGCCGTGGCTGCCCTCACCGCCGCCATGGACGGCCTCACCGCCGATGGCACTCCCGAGACCACCGACAAGCCCGAGGCCTCTGCCAAGCCCGAAGCTTCCAGCAAGCCTGAGGCCACCACCAAGCCCGAGAAGGTGCCTCAGACTGGCGATAACAGCAACCTGGCCGCTTGGGCCACGGCTGGCGTGATCTCCCTGGCTGGCGCCGCCTACGTGGTGACCCGCCGCAAGGACGAGGCCGACCAGTAATCCCCTTGCAACGATCTCAAGCCCCCCTTGAGTCGTCAAAAGCCCCCGCCCTCCGGCGCAAACCGGAGGGCGGGGGCCTTTCATCTCTCTACAATTGGTATTACCATACTTGGCGGCGTACCTGGAGGCTCTCCAATTGGTGGACCGCCTGGGTGCACCGGGCCATGTGGTAGCGGAGATAGGCCTTTTTGGCCTCCCGCTGCTCCTTCTGCCTGCGCTGGAATAACAGCCAGTTGGCACAGGTCTTGTGGCACCCCTCCTGGTAGCTGGGACAGGTCTTCTGACAAGGCAGCATAACATTCACCACTCCTAGAGATTCTTCCTAGTCTATGGTCTCCAGTATAGTCTCCCGTCCTGCGACTCGCCATCCAACTCGTGTAAAGTTCCTGTGAAGGTTGTGTGCACCAAAGAGCCGGGGCAACAGAGCGGTCCTCTGTACCCCGGCGTTTGTCTTTCTCATGATTGATCAAGATTCGTGTTTTCCACCCTTGCGTCGGTTCAGCAAAATGGTAACTGCTACCAGACAGGCTCCCGAGATACACACCAGAATCATCCAGATCACCAGATCACTGGTGTCTCCGGTTGCCGGCGGCTGCTGCACCTGGAATACGTCCTGTGTTTGGACTGGGGGTGTGGGTGTCTGGGGTGCGGCAGGATTGCTCACATCTCCCTGGGGCTGATCTTCCACCACCGCATCTTCCGGGGGCACGATGACCTGCTGGGCCAGAAGTTCGGTGACCTGCTGGGCAATGAGCCCATGTCCGTATGCATTGGGATGAAAATCCAGGTTCAGCTTTACAGGTAAGGACACAGAGGCGTTGCAGGGGTTTTCCTGGGCGGTTTCAAAGGCATCATACACCTTGGCCACCGCACACTCCTGCTGCTGTGCCACAGAAGCGATCACGTCGTTGATGTCTGCCACCCCCGCCCCAAAGGCAGCGCACAGGCTCTGGGCCGAGCTGGCGAAGATGGGGTTCTTGGACAGCTCCTTGACCAAGTAGCTGTACGGGTTATACTGCTCCACCACCACCAACTGAACCTGGGGATTCTCCGCGCGGATATCCAGGACCATCTGGGTCAAGTGGGTATGAAAGTCGGCCAGCGCCTGGGTGGCCCGCTCCGAATTGGAAAACCCAGGTCCTACTTCCAGGGCAAAGGTGAGAACGCCCATATCTCCCCCCATGATGGCATTCTTCATGTCCTCCTGGGTGGTGGGATTCTCGGGATTGCGCTGGTTATACGCATCGGTCAGGTAAGCATACAGGGCGTTCATCAGATCATTGCCGCCCACCGTTATGGTAATGATATCCGCCTGGGCAACCGCCGCGGAAACATGGTCTGTCTGTAGCTTGTCCAGCAGAGAGGTAGCCGTCTCTCCATCCTGGGCCAAATTGGTCAACTCCAGGCCATTGTCCTGGGCCACCTGCTGGGCAAAACTCAACGTGCCCTCTTCCAGCCCGTACCCGGAGGAAATGCTGTCGCCCAGAGCCACATAGCTTGTCCCATTCTCAGACTGCGCTCCGGCCATGGGTATCAGGCACAAAAACAGAGCTCCCAATACCGCCACCCCCAGCAGCTTTTTCACCAGACCACCTTTCCCATTGGTCGATTTCATCAAACAATTGCTCCTTTCTGTTCCAATGTGGGTATTTTAACACACAAAAAGGCGACTCGTAAATCGGCCGAAAGTATGATGTTCCCCTCTTTGTGCCACGGGCGCCCCTCCTTATCTTGCCCTTTTCTGGGGAAAGGCGTATAATAAAATAATACAAATTTTCAAAGGAGGGGAGTTTTACCCTTGAACCCCAACGACAAAACCCAGCTCTTTGAATCCACTCCCATTCCCAAGGCCATTGCCACCCTGGCCATCCCCACGGTGATGAGCTCCCTGGTGATGGTGCTGTACAACCTGGCAGATACCTTTTTTGTGGGTATGCTCAATGATCCCATAGAAAACGCCGCCGTCACTCTGGCTGCCCCGGTTCTGTTGGCCTTCAACGCCGTCAACAACCTCTTCGGCGTGGGCAGCTCCAGCATGATGAGCCGCGCTCTGGGCCGAAAAGACTACGACACCGTGTATAAGAGCTCTGCCTTTGGCTTCTACTGCTCCATTCTCTGCGGCATGCTCTTCTCGGTGTTCTATTTTCTCCTGCGTGTGCCCCTGTTGACGGTGCTGGGTGCCGACGCCCAGACCGCCGCCAGCACCACCGGATATCTGACCTGGACCACCGGACTGGGGGCCGTTCCCGCCATTTTGAACGTAGTCATGGCCTACTTGGTGCGCTCAGAAGGCGCCTCCCTCCACGCCAGCATCGGCACCATGAGCGGATGTCTGCTCAACATCATTCTCGACCCCATCTTCATCCTCCCCTGGGGCTTCCACATGGGGGCCGCGGGAGCCGGTCTAGCCACCTGCATCTCCAACTGTGTGGCCTGTCTGTACTTCTTTGTCCTGCTGTGGGTGCGCCGGGGCAACACCTTTGTGCGCATCCACCCCAAGCACTTCACCTTCCAAGGTGACATCGTCAAAGGGGTGTGCGGCGTGGGCATCCCCGCCTCCATCCAAAATCTGCTCAACGTCACGGGCATGACGGTGCTCAACAACTTCACCGCTCCCTTTGGCGCCAACGCCGTGGCCGCCATGGGCATCTCCTACAAAATCTACATGGTGCCCATGTATGCGGCCATGGGACTGTCGCAAGGTCTCATGCCCCTGGTCAGTTACAACTACGCCAGCCGAAACTACCGACGCATGAAGCACGGCATCACCTTCACCGCCAAAATCTCCGTGTCCTTCCTGGTGGTGGTCACCGCCTGCTACTTCCTTTTCAGTCCCCAGCTCATCACTCTGTTTATGAGCAACCCGGAGGTAGTCTCCTACGGCAGCTCCTTCCTGCGGGCCATGTGTCTGGCTCTCCCCTTCTTTGCCACCGACTTCTTGGCGGTGGGTGTCTTCCAGGCCTGCGGCCTGGGACGGAACTCCCTGATCTTCGCCATTCTCCGTAAGGTAGTATTGGAAATTCCCGCCCTGTACATTCTCAATCGCCTCTTCCCCCTGTACGGCCTGGCCTGGGCCCAGTTCTGTGCCGAGGTCATTCTGGCCATTGCGGCCGTGGTCACTCTCAGCCGCCTGTTCCGGCGCTTGGAGGATGGGCTGCACCACACTGCTTGAGCCGCCCTCTCTTGACGGCAGATTTTATCTGTGCTACACTATTTTTAATCTCATACGCAAAGGGTGAAAGTATGAACAAGTAAACTGTTTCCTGTCATGATTGTATACCAGTGTTTGGTCCATGAAGCCATGGGCCTTGGTTTTCGTGACGCGAGGAACAGTTTACTGACCACTCTGTCTGGGGAGATGTTCTCCCTTTGTACAGGGTTTGCCTTTCGTTGCGTCAGTCTGTCCTCGTGTCATGCGAGGACAGACTTTTTTCTTTGCTGCGAAAGGAGCGATTGACCATGATGCAAGTAAAACACCTCACTATCACCCACAAAAAAGACCTCACGGTCCTGGTGGACGACCTGAGCTTCGTGCTGGGTTCGGGAGATCGGGCCGCTATCATCGGCGAGGAGGGAAACGGAAAATCCACGGTACTCAAGCTTCTGTATGACCCCGCCCTGGTGGAGGCCTATGCCGACTGGACGGGAGAGGTCATCGACCACGGATGCCGCAAGGGGTATCTGGCCCAGGAGCTACCCCCGGAGGCGCTGGAACAATCGGTGCTGGACTACTGCCAGTCCGCCCCCGGCTTTGAGGGCGCCGACCCCAGAGAGATTTCCCGCACAGCCCGACAGCTGGGACTGGACGAAGGGCTGTTCTACGATTGGCGGCCCATGTCCACCCTGTCCGGGGGTGAACGGGTGAAGCTGCGCCTGGCTCTGCTGTTGCTGGCCCAGCCCGACCTGCTCCTGTTGGACGAGCCGTCCAACGATCTGGATGTGGAGACCGTGGAGTGGCTGGAGGAATTTCTCCTCTCCTGCCCCGTCCCTGTGCTCTATGTCTCCCACGACCAGCTGCTGCTCACCCGCACCGCCAACGTGGTCATCCATCTGGAGCGGCTGCGCCGCCGCACCACCGCCCGGTGCTCGGTATCCAACCTGGACTATGCATCCTATACCGCCCAGCGCCAGGCGGCCTTTGCCCAACAGGAGCAAATTTCCCGGAAGGAGCACGCCCAATACCAGGCCAAGCTGGAGACCTATCGGAAGATTCGGGACAAGGTGGACCACCAACAGGCCACCATCTCCCGGCAGGACCCCCACGGCGGCCGCCTGCTGAAAAAGAAGATGCACACGGTGCAGGCCATCGGCCGCCGCTTCCAGCGGGAGGCGGAACAGATGACCCCCATGCCTGAGTGGGAGGAAGCCATCCTGGCCGCCTTTGACCCCGTCAAGGCCGCACTGCCCGCCGGGAAAACGGTGCTGCGCCTGGACTTGCCCCAGCTCACCGCCGGAGATCGGGTATTGGCCCAAAATATTCATCTTTGGGTGACTGGCCCCGAGAAGATTGGCATTATAGGCCCCAACGGGGTGGGCAAGTCCACCCTGCTCAAGTTGTTGGCGGACCAGCTTTTGCCCCGGGACGACATTCGGGCCGCCTATATGGCCCAGAACTACTTCGACCAGCTGCCCCGGGGCCTGACTCCCGTGGAGATTCTGGCCCCCTCCGGGCGGAAAGAGGACATCACCCGAGCCCGTACCCTGCTGGGGTCCATGAAGTACCAGGCGGAGGAGATGGACCATCCCGCCGCCTCCCTCAGCGGAGGCCAGTGCGCCAAGCTGCTGTTTCTGGCTATGGTGCTCCGTGGCAGCAATGTCCTGTTGCTGGACGAGCCCACCCGCAACTTCTCTCCCCTCTCCGCCCCAGTAATTCGCCAGGTTCTGGCGGAGTTCCCGGGAGCCATCCTCAGCGTGTCCCACGATCGGCAATACCTCTCCCAGGTGTGCCAGCGGGTGCTGAAACTGACCCCCAACGGGCTGGAAGAAGTAAATCACTAGACGAAATACCCCCGGCTGTCGATACATACAGCCGGGGGTATTTCATCGCTATTTTTTGAAGAGTACAAATTTCAGGTTGCGGTCACACACCGCCAAGAACACCTCTTTGGCCGAGGAAATGTGGCGCTGCTTGAGCTGTTTGTCCAGCCAAGTTCGGTCCAGCCCCATGCGGTGAATGAGACTCAAAGCCAGGGTGATGCCGCCGTAGAGCACCATGGCGATCATGGGTTTCCAGGGCTCCTCCAGCTCGGTGGCCATCTCGGCGGCGATGGAGCCGATGGTGATTCCGGTGATATAGTCGAAAAAGTCCAACTGGGCAATCTGCTTGTGTCCGATGAGTTTCGCCGACAGAAATAAAACGGCAAAGGACCCCACCGTGGTGAGACAGAGGGTGAGAACAGGCATGGCGTACGCCTCCTTTTCTGGTATTCTGTCTCAAAATCCCAGAAACATGCATTTCATTCTCCATCCCGCCCAGGCTGATAGACCTGCCGCACTTGTGTCCGGTTTTTCCAGATGGTGAGCCAGCACACCACTAGAGTAAAGGCAGCTCCCAGGGTGACACACACCCTCACATCCAGCACCTCCCCCAGTGCTCCCATCCCCAGGCTGCACAGGCTGGAAGCAGCCATAATGCACATGCTCTCAAAGGCGTTGATTCTGGCCCGGAGCCCCTCGGGAAGGTACCGCTGCACCGCCGCCTGGCGCATGGTGGCGCTGTTCACCCCCAGAAAACCTGCACTTGCCCGGTTGAGGAGCATCAGGGGATAGGGCAGCCACAGCAGGCATAGGTCCATGACCTCGTAGAACTGGTAGACGAAGAAGGCAAAGCCGTATTTCTTCTCATCGGGGATACGCACCCGGTACTGTACCACACCACCCAGGCTGCGCCCCACAAACTCCGCCACCGAGAATAGGCCGTACAGGAAAGCGCTCATCCCCGGCATGGTGCGGAAAAAGGCCACCAGCAGCGGGGCATAGCCGCTGGCCACTCCGTTGGTCACCGCCATGTAACTGTAGATGCTGCGCAGGCCCTTCTCCTGTTGGAGGTACCGGGCGGCCTCCCGGATGTCCCCCCACCACAGTGCCAAGGAGAACCGGGCTCCCCCCTTCTCCACCTGCTCCACCAGCTGAATGTGGCTCTCCACCCCCGCCGCCAGCAGGGACAGCCCGGCCTGGATGAGGAGAATCCACGCCACCCCCACCGTGTCCAGCAGCATCGCCGCCACCGGGGTCATGATGACCTTGAGCACCGGGTAGAGGGTGGCGGACACCGCATACCCCTTCTCCTCCAGGCCGCTGGGGATGAGTTTGGGATAGATGCAGTTGTAGGCCAGCTCGTCAAAGACACTCAGGGAGGCCAGCAACAGAGAAAAGCCCAGATACCCCAGGTAGTGAAAGTCCCAGAACATCAGGTAGAGGCCCGCCGCTCCGTAGAGTATGCCATTGAGCACGTCCCCGCCCACCAGAAAGGGCTTGCGGGGCATTCGGTCCATCCAGGGGGCGGCAAACAGAGGGATGACAAAATAGGGCACCAGCTGAATGGCCAGAATGAGGGCGGAGGCCAAGGTGCTCCCCGTCTCATCAAAGACCAGAAAGGACAGGGCGAAGCTTCCCGCAATACCTCCCACGGCCCCCAAGGTGGTGGCCAGGGTGACCAGGGTAAAGTTTTTCGTCCAAAGGGTCTGTCTCATGTCTTTCACCTCACATTCATGGTAGCACAGGGTATAAGGGTAGAAAAAGGCCCTTCCTTTGGGAAAATGTTCTCCCAAGGAAGGGCCTTACCGGGTTAAAAATCCACTCTGATGGGAAAATTCCGGAGAAGCTCGTAGGCGTTGCGGTACTGTCGGTTTGCCGTGTACCACTCCAGCACCCAGGGCAGGTGGAACGCAGCAAAGCTGATGGGGAGCTGAGTCTGGCAGTCCTGGAACACCTGTAAGAGCTGCGCCCCGTATTCCGTGTGGCGCAGATAGTCGGGATACTCCAGGCGGTAGCGCACCAGATGGCACATCTGTCTGCCCAGTTCCCAGTCCCAGTCCATCCCGTCTGCCTGGTCCAGGGCCTCCAAAGCCTGTTGGGTCAGCCCCAGCTTCTCACAGCACAGGGCCAGCTTGTGCAGGTCCATCACCGTGGGGTCGTCCACCGTGGAGAAATAGGCATAGGCATTCTGGTATTCCCCGCACTCCAGGTATCCCGAAGCCTGATTATAGGCGATGCTGCGCAGAATGCTCTCATCCCCCAGGGCCTGGGCCAGTCGCCGTGCCACCCGGTACTGCTCCTCCATCTGCTCCAAATGGAGCTGGTTGCAGTAGCAGTTGCCCATATACAGCTTGGCAAGCAGCATCAAACGCACATACCCCTGCTCACTGGCCCGCTGGTAGGCCTGGCTTAGGCACTCCACGGCGGCGGTGTAGCTGTCCCCCCGGACATAGCGGTCCATCCCTGCCCGCAGCCAGGTATAGGCGCAGGGGTACAGGTCCAGCGCCTCCTGGTAGCGCTCCTGCTGCACCCGCCACAGGGCCAGCTGGCGGCGGTCCAGATACTCCTCCAGTCCGGTGTCCTCCATGGGCTGTTCCGGGTGAACAAAGCCCCGCAGCACTGCCACATCCAACCCATAGGGGCTGCTTGCCAGCCGGGGCCCCTGGGCATCAAACTCCGGGGCCAGATCACCAGGGTCCTCTGGGTCGCAGGACAGCACCGCCTCATAGCAGCGCTCCACCCACTTCTCCCCCACTTCCATGGTCTCCTGGTCCTCGTACCAGGGCACCTCCAGCCGCTCCAGCAGCAGGCGTATCACATCCGGGCTGCCCTCCGCCTTGCCCTGCTCGATTTTGGAGAGGTAGGACACAGTGCAAATCCCACGGCACAGCCCCTCCTGGCTCCAGTCCCGGCGCAGGCGCTCGCCCCGGATGACTGCCCCCGCAAATAGGCGATTACCGGGGGTCTCCATCGTACACCGCCCGGCTGCCTCCGATGAACTTGGGCCGGGTGCGGGCGCACAGCAGCAGCCCCTCCCCGATGTGGTCCAGGCTCAGGCGCACGGGCACCGCCACGTCTTTCAGGTGCATCCCGATGAGGGTTCCGCCAATATCCAGGCCGCCGTGGGCCCGGATGTGCTCCACCGCCACGGGGTGCTCAAAGTTCTGCCAGGCGGTGGTGGCAAAGGAGCCTCCCGCCTTGGGCTGGGGCACCACGCACACCGGCTCATAGCCGTATTTCTCTGCACATGCCGCTTCGATGATCAGGGCCCGGTTTAAGTGCTCGCAGCACTGAGCGGCCAAAAAGATGCCCTTATCCTGCACCACAGGCCAAATCCCTCGAAAGATAGCCTGGGCAGTCTCCAAGCTGGAGGCCTTGCCAATGTGGCCCCCCACCACCTCAGAGGAGGAACAGCCCACCACCAGAATCTGGCCGGAGGTCATGCCGGACACCTCCAGCAGTTCACAGACGGCCTGACGGCTCTGCTCTTCCATCTGTTCCAAGGTCCACGCCATGTCTGTCACCTCACAAGTTGTAGAGTTTGGAGTATTTCTCCGTGAGATAGTCGGTGTACACCGTGGGGTCGAAGTCCCCGCAGGCCTGCTGTACCAGCTCCTTGGGGTCCAGCATACAGCCATAGCGGTGGATTTTCTCAGTGAGCCACCCGGTGACCTGGCTCAGGTCCCCTCGGGCCACGCTGCCCCACACATCCACGTCCTTCTCCATGTTGCGCAGCATCTGGGCCCCGTAAGCGCTGCCCAGGGCATAGGAGGGGAAGTAGCCGATCATGCCGCCGGACCAGTGGGAATCCTGCAAGCAGCCGTGGGTGTCGTCGGGCACGTCCACCCCCAGATACTCCTTATACAGTCGATTCCACTCAGCAGGCACGTCCTTCACCGCCAGGGTGCCGCCGATGAGCTGCTTTTCCATCTCATAGCGCACCATCACGTGGAGGCAGTAGGTGAGCTCGTCAGCCTCAGTGCGAATGAGGGAGGGCTGGGCCATGTTCACCGCCCGGTACATCTGCTGGGCGGTCACGTCGGAGAGCTGCTGGGGGAAGAACTCCTGCATCTTGGGGAAGATGGCCTCAAGAAAGGGCAGGGAGCGGCCGATGATATTCTCATAGAACCGGGACTGGCTCTCGTGGATGCCCATGGAGGCCCCGCCGGTGAGGCAGGTGTAGTCATAGTCCGGGTTCACGTCCAGCTCATACCGGGCATGTCCCCCCTCGTGGATGACGGAATACATGGAGCTGGCTACGTCATTCTCCAGGTAGTGGGTGGTGATGCGCAGGTCCTGGGTGTTGAAGCCCAGGGTGAAGGGGTGCTCGGTCTCCCCGATGGCGCAGTGGCCCCGGTCCAGGCCCATGACCTCCATGAGGTAATCGGAGAACTTCCGCTGGTCCTCCACGGAGTAGGTACGGTGGAGGAAGCTGACATCGGGCTGCTCCTTCTCCCCCACGGCATGGATGAGGGGCACCAGCTTGTCCCGCACCGTGGCAAAGAACTGGTCCAGCTGCTCCATGGTGATGCCACGCTCATACTCGTTGAGCAGGGCGTCATAGGGGGCCTTGTTGGGGTCATAGTACCCGGCAAAGCGGCGGTTGTAGTCCACCACTTTCTCCAGCAGAGGAGCAAAGAGGGGGAAGTCGTTGGTCTCCTTGGCCCGGTGCCATACATCCTCGGCTTCGTTGATGAGCATGGCATACTCCATGTACTCCTGGGCGGGGATGCGGGAGAGCTGGCGGTACTCCCGGGTGAGCAGCTCCACCTGGCGGCGCTGCTCGGCGGTGAGCTGCTCCCCGGCCTGGGCCAGGGTCTCCAGCATCTCCCCCACCTTGGGGTCAGAGAAAATCTTGTGCTGCTCCCCGGCCAGAATGCCCAGGGCCACCCCACGGCCAGCGGCGGTATCCCGGGGGGCCACGGTGACCCCGTCTAAGTACAGAGAGGACTGGGCTACCGTGTAAGCGTACAGCTTTTTTTGCAGCTGCTCCAGCTCGTCCATGGCCTGTTGAATTTCCATAACCATCATTCCTTTCATATAAGCCCTCCAGAACAATTCTGGAGGGCTTAGACTGTAAAAACCTCATATCTATGCAAGAAAGTCAGAGCGTCTTGTGTTTGAAAAAAGCCCTCGGCAGAGTTTTCCCATCCGAAGATGGGAAAATAAATTAAAATCCGTTTTTTTCGGGGACATGCGCATCGAAAAAAACACTTCTCAGCCCGCCAGTGTGGCATCGGGTCGTCCTTTGACCCGATGATGCATGCAGCGGGCTGCATCCACTCGAAAAAATGCTTGCATTTTTGAGAATCTTAGATGTGTAGTTGTGCGTGGCAGTCCTCCACCAGCCGCCGGGCCACAGCCAGACCACGGGGCGACAGCCCTCCGTCCACGATGCGGATATCGCCCCGCCACAGTCCGGTGCGGCGCAGCCAGTGCAGCGCCCGCACCCCCTGTTCCAGCCCCTCCCCGTCCCCGTGTCCGGTCAGGGAGACGGTGAGGTTCAGAGGAACCGGGAGCAGCAGCCGCCCCAGGAGAAGCCAGCACAGGGCCAGCAGCCCAAAGGCCGCCAACAGGCCCAGCACCGTAAAGGCCAAATACATTCCCATGACCATCCACCACCTTTGTGGCATTCTATGCCCAAAGGTTGGGGGTGGTCACAGAAAGCGTTCCTTAAAAGAGGCTTTTCACGCCGTAGGAGAGAATGCTGATGATGAGTCCGGCGGACAGCACGCCGCCCGCAATGGAGGGCATGGCCTTCTTCAGGCGCATGTCCAGGAAGGCGGCCACCAAGGCCCCGGTCCAAGCTCCGGTGCCGGGCAGGGGGATGGCCACGAAGATGGCCAGGCCCAGATACTGATACTTCAGCACCGAGGCACTTTTCAGGTGGGCCTTCTGCTCCATCTTATCCACCACGCTGTTGAGCCGGGGCATATGCTGGCGCATGAACATAAAAATACGCCGGATATACACCACGATGAAGGGGACGGGGATCAGGTTCCCGATTACCGCCGCCAGGTAGGCTGCCCAAACCGGCAGACCCGCCGCCACGCCAAAGGGAATGCCTCCTCGCAGCTCTACCACAGGGATCATAGACACCAACAGCGTGAGGATGAACTCCCCGTTCAGGTCGGTGGTGAGCCATTGCATCAAATCCATTCTTTTATTCTCCTTTATTTGCTTCTAAAATCTTTTTCAGGTAGCGGCCCGTGTAGCTCTCCGGGCACTGGGCCACCTGTTCGGGGGTGCCGCAGCACACCACCGTGCCGCCCCCGGCGCCCCCTTCGGGGCCCAGGTCGATGAGGTAGTCGGCGGTCTTGATGACATCCAGGTTGTGCTCGATGACCACCACGGTGTTGCCCGCCTCCACCAGCCGCTGGAGCACCTCCACCAACTGGTGCACGTCGGCGGTGTGCAGGCCGGTGGTGGGCTCGTCCAGAATATAGATGGTGGACCCGGTGGAACGCTTGGCCAGCTCCGTGGCCAGCTTCACCCGCTGGGCCTCACCGCCGGACAGGGTGGTGGAAGGCTGGCCCAGCTTGACATAGCCCAGCCCCACGTCCATGAGGGTCTGGAGCTTGTTTTTCAGCCGGGGCAGGTTCTCAAAGAAGCCCAGGGCCTCCTCCACCGTCATCTCCAGCACCTCGTGGATGTTCTTGCCCTTGTAGCGCACCTCCAGGGTCTCTCGGTTGTACCGCTTGCCCTTACACACCTCACAGGGCACATAGATGTCCGGCAGGAAGTGCATCTCAATCTTCAACAGGCCGTCGCCAGCGCAGGCCTCACACCGGCCGCCCCGGACGTTGAAGGAGAAGCGGCCGGGCCCATAGCCCCGGCTCTTGGCGTCGGGAGTGGAGGCGAACAGGTCCCGGATATCTCCAAACAGCCCGGTATAGGTGGCGGGGTTAGAGCGAGGGGTGCGGCCAATGGGGGATTGGTCAATGTCAATGACCTTGTCCAAAAACTCGATGCCCTCGATGCCGTCGTGCTTGCCCGGCCGGGCCTTGGTGCGGTTGAGCTCCGCCCCCAGCCGCTTATACAAAATCTCGTTGACCAGAGAGGACTTACCGGAGCCGGACACTCCGGTCACCGCAATGAAGGTGCCCAGGGGGAAGTCCACATTGATGTGGCGCAGGTTATGCTCGGCAGCACCCAGCACCCGCAGCACCTTGCCGTTGCCCTCCCGGCGATGCTCCGGAACGGGCACTTTCTTACGCCCAGACAGGTAGTCGCCCGTGATGGAGCCGGGGGTGTTCATCACCTCTTCGGCGGTGCCGCAGGCCACCACCTGGCCGCCGTGGACGCCGGCTCCGGGGCCGATGTCGATGATATAATCGGCAGCCCGCATGGTGTCCTCGTCGTGCTCCACCACAATGAGGGTGTTGCCCAGGTCCCGCAGGTGCTTCAAAGTGCCCAGCAGCAGGTCGTTGTCCCGCTGGTGCAGGCCGATGGAGGGCTCGTCCAGGATATACAACACCCCCATGAGGGAGGAACCGATCTGGGTGGCCAGACGGATGCGCTGGCTCTCGCCGCCGGACAGGGTGCCCGCCTGACGGCTCAGGGTCAAATATTGCAGACCCACACTCTTCAAAAAGCCCAACCGCTCCCGGATTTCCCGCAAAATACGGTCGGCAATCATCATCTGGGTCTCGGTGAGGGTGATGGTGTCCAGGAAGGCCAGGGCCTCGTCCACCGGCATCTCACAGAACTGGTGGATGGAGATGCCGCCCACCGTCACCGCCAGAGACTCGGGGCGCAGCCGCTTTCCGTGGCAGTCGGGACAGGGGGACTCGCTCATGCACTCCTCAATCTCCCGCTTCATGGCATCCGACTGGGTCTCCTTATAGCGGCGTTCCAGGTTGTTGATGATGCCCTCAAAGGGCTGGTACAAAACTCCCTTGCCCCGAGGCTGGTCGTAGTGAATGGTGAGCTTTTCGCCCTTGGTGCCGTACAGAATGATGTTGAGCACCTCGGGGGTGAGCTTTTCAATGGGGTCGGTGAGGTTGAAGTGGTATTTAGCAGCCAGGGCCTCAAAGTACATCCGGGAAATGCCGTCCGACTTGATGTTGTTCCATCCGGAGGCGGAGATGGCCCCCTCCAGAATGGACAGGCTGCGGTTGGGGATGATAAGGTCCGGGTCCACCTTCAACTGCGCCCCCAGGCCGGTACAGGTGGGACAGGCGCCGAAGGGATTGTTGAAGGAGAACATGCGGGGGGTGAGCTCCTCAATGGAGATGCCGCAGTCCTCGCAGGCGTAGTTCTGGGAGAACACCAGGTCCTCGTCCTCCTGCACCAGGTTGATCAGCACCACGCCGCCGGACAGCCCCGTAGCCGTCTCCGCCGAGTCGGTGAGACGGCGGGTGATGTCCTCCCGGATGACCAGGCGGTCCACCACGATCTCAATGTTGTGCTTTTTGTTCTTCTCCAGCTTGATCTCTTCGGACAGGTCGTAGAGGGCACCATCCACCCGCACACGGACGTAGCCGGAACGGCGGGCGTCCTCCAGCACCTTGGCGTGTTCGCCCTTCTTGCCCCGGATGACGGGGGCCAGCACCTGGAGCCGAGTGCCCATGGGCAGGGCCATCACCTGGTCGATGATCTGGTCAATGGTCTGCTGGTGAATCTCCTTGCCGCACTTGGGGCAGTGGGGGGTGCCCACCCGGGCCCACAGCAGACGCAGATAGTCATAAATCTCCGTCACCGTGCCCACGGTGGACCGGGGATTTTTGGAGGTGGTCTTCTGGTCGATGGAGATGGCGGGAGACAGGCCCTCGATATAGTCCACATCCGGCTTCTCCATCTGGCCCAGGAACATGCGGGCGTAGGCGGACAGGGACTCCACATAGCGGCGCTGGCCCTCAGCGTACAGAGTCTCAAAGGCCAGGGAGGATTTGCCCGACCCGGACAGGCCAGTGAGCACCACCAGCTTGTCCCGGGGAATCTCCACGTCAATGTTTTTCAGGTTGTTCTCTCGAGCGCCCTTAATGAGAATACGGTCGATCATATTGGATCTCCTTCAAGTGTTGGGCTGGGTTCAGCAGCCAAATTCCTTTGCCACGTCACGGAGCATCTCCCGGATGGGCAGCTCGTAGGGACAACGGGTCTCGCAGGCTCCACACCCCACGCACTCCCCGGCGTGATGGTCCAGAACCATGTACCGCTCCACGGCCCAGTCCACCAGGCCGTAACGCCGGGCGTAGTTGGCCATGAGAAACTGAGAGGGAATGTTGATGCCCACCGTGCAGGGGGCGCAGTAGCCGCAGCGGCGGCAGAAGTGAGTGCCCAGCTCGGCCCGGATGCGCTGGCATTCCTCCAGCTCCTCCTGGGTCAAGGGGGCGGACAAATCCACCTGGGCGTTGCGCTGCACCTCCTCCACGCTGCCCATACCGGGGATGGACACGTCCATGACCCCAGAGGCGGCAATGAAGCGCAGAGCCAGGTTCCAGTCGTCCAGGTTACCCCCCGCCATGGGCTTCATGGCGATGGTGCCAATGCCCTTTTCCCGGGCCAGGGCCAGTACCTCATGGCCCTGCATCTCCACGATGTTGTAGGGGAACATCACCGTCTCGATCTGGTGGGCGTGCTCCTCCACCAGCAGGCGCAGGGCTTCCAGGGAGTGGGCGGTGGCTCCAATGTGGCGGATTTTCCCCTCTGCCTTGGCCTGGGCCAGGGCCTCATAGGCCCCGTCGGGGCCAAAGACCTGGTCAAAGTCCTTCAAGGGCAGGTTGTGAATCTGGTACAGGTCGATATAGTCGGTCTGAAGGTTTCCCAGGCTGATGCCAATGTCCTTCTCCATAGCCTCACGGCTGCGGGACATAGACTTGGTGGCCAGGATGAACTTGTCCCGGCGGCCCTTCAAGGCAGCACCCAGATATTCCTCAGATACCGTGTAGCCCCGGGCGGTGTCGATGAAATTGATGCCGAACTTCTCCAGCTCGTCCACCACCGCCAGGGTGTTGGCGGCGTCGGAGCGCTGGATGGGGATGCCGCCAAAGGAGATGGCGGACACCTTCAGTCCGGTGTTACCTAAGGTTACCATGTTCATAGTTGTACTCCTCTATTCTTCCACAATCACGTCAGCCGTGGTGGCTCGCACCAGGTCCAAAATAGCCTGGGGTGCCACCTCCACCTGAAAGCCGATCTTCCCGGCGGACACATAGATGGTGTCCTGGTCCAGGCAGCTTTGATGGAACACGGTGGGGAACTGCTTTTTCATCCCCACCGGAGAACAGCCGCCGTGGACATAGCCCGTGAGGGGCAGCAGTTCACGGCTGGGCAGCATGGCCACCGACTTCTCCCCCACCGCCTTTGCAGCTTTCTTCAGGTCCAGTGTGGCAGCCACCGGGATGTCAAACACATAATATCCCCCGGAGGCCCCACGGGTCACCAGGGTTTTGAACACGCAGGCAGGGTCCTGGCCTAAACTCCGCGCCACACTCACCCCATCCGGGGCAGTCTCCCCGTCGTGGGGATAGGTGTGGCCCTGATAGGGCACCTTTTTCTGTTCCAGAACCCGCATGACGTTGGTTTTTTCCTCTTTCTTCTTTGCCATGGTATTGATTCAGTCCTTCTCTTTGAGACGAATAATCTGATCACGCAGCTGAGCGGCCAACTCGAACTCCAACATGCGGGCCGCTTCTTTCATTTCCTTTTCCAGGCGGGCGATGGTGGCCTTGCGCTCGCTGTCGGTCAGCTTGCGGGAGCGCTTGGCGGTCTCCTCGCCCTCCTGGGCCACCGTCATCAGCTCCCGCACCGACTTGTGCACCGTCTTGGGCACAATGCCGTGCTCCTGATTGTAGGCGTCCTGGATGGAGCGGCGGCGCTCCGTCTCGGCAATGGCCCGAGCCATGGAGGGGGTCACCGTATCGGCGTACATGATCACCTGGCCCTGGGCATTTCGGGCGGCACGGCCAATGGTCTGGATGAGGGCGGTCTCGGAGCGCAGGAAGCCCTCCTTGTCCGCATCCAAAATGGCTACCAGGGACACCTCGGGCAGGTCCAGACCCTCTCGCAGCAGGTTGATGCCCACCAGCACGTCGAACTCGCCCAGGCGCAGGTCCCGGATGATCTCGGTGCGCTCCAGGGTGTCGATGTCGTGGTGCATATACCGCACCCGGATGCCCGCCCCTTTCAGGTAGTCGGTGAGGGTCTCCGCCATTTTCTTGGTCAGAGTGGTCACCAGCACCCGCTCGCTCTTCTGAGTGCGCTGGTTGATCTCCCCGATGAGATCGTCCATCTGTCCCTCGATGGGCCGCACCTCCACCAGGGGGTCCAACAGACCTGTAGGCCGGATGACCTGCTCCACCACCTGCCCGGACCGGGTACGCTCGTACTCGCCGGGGGTGGCGGAGACGTACACCACCTGGTTGAGCCGTGTTTCAAACTCGTCAAACTTCAAAGGCCGGTTGTCGTAGGCACAGGGCAGCCGGAAGCCGTAGTCCACCAGGGAGGTCTTTCGGGCCCGGTCGCCGTTGTACATGGCCCGCACCTGGGGTAAGGTCACGTGGCTCTCGTCAATGAAGAGCACAAAATCCTTAGGAAAATAGTCCAGCAGGGTGTGGGGCGGGGAGCCCACCGGGCGGCCCTCAATAACCCGGGAGTAGTTCTCAATGCCCGAGCAGTACCCAATCTCCTGCATCATCTCAATGTCGTACATGGTGCGCTGCTTGATGCGCTGGGCCTCGATGAGCTTGCCCTCCGCCTCAAACTGGGCCACTCGCTCCTCCAGTTCCTTATAGATCTCCTGGATGGCGGCATCCATCTTCTCCTTGGGGGTGACGTAGTGGGTGGCGGGCCACACGGGGATGTTGTTCAGCCGCCGAATCACCGACCCGGTGAGGGCGTTGACCTCACTGATGCGGTCGATCTCATCCCCGAAGAACTCCACCCGCAGAGCAGTGTCCTTCCAGTAGGCGGGCCAAATCTCCACCGTGTCCCCCCGGACCCGGAACATGTTTCGCTCGAAGGCGATGTCGTTGCGCTCGTATCGGATGGACACCAGCCGCTTCAACAGCTCCGGGATGGGAATCTCCATCCCCACCCGCAGGGAGACCATCATGCTGGCAAAGTCCTCCGGCTCGCCCAGGCCGTAGATGCAGGACACGGAGGACACCACGATGACGTCCCGCCGCTCCAACAGGGAAGCGGTGGCGGACAGGCGCAGGCGGTCAATTTCCTCGTTGATGGCCGAGTCCTTCTCAATGAAGGTATCCGTGTGGGGAATGTAGGCCTCCGGCTGGTAGTAGTCGTAGTAGGAGACAAAGTACTCCACGGCGTTGTTGGGGAAGAACTCCTTGAACTCGGCACACAGCTGGGCGGCCAGAATCTTATTGTGGGCCAGCACCAGGGTGGGCCGCTGCACCGCCTCAATGACCTTGGCCATGGTGAAGGTCTTGCCCGAACCGGTGACGCCCAACAGGGTCTGCTCGTCCAAACCGTTTTCAATGCCCTGGGCCAGAGCCGCTATGGCCTGGGGCTGGTCCCCGCTGGGGGTGTATTCCGATACCACTTCAAACCGATTCATCCTTCCACCTCTTCCCTTTCACGCTCAAACGGTCAAATAGCCAGATTCCCGCATGGACACCATCTCGTCCTCGGCGATGACGAAATGGTCCACCAGGCACACGCCCACCTGCCGCAGCAGCTGGGCCAGGTACTTGGTGGTGTGCACGTCCTGGGCCGAGCACATGGCAATGCCCGAGACGTGGTTGTGGGCCAGGGCCACCCGGGTGGCTCCGCAGGCCAGCGCCGCCTCCACCACCTGTCGCCCGGTGACCTCCACCTGGTCGGGCACGCCCTCCCCCAGCTTGCGGCAGGAGATGAGCTTCTGTTTCCCGTCCATACACACCACGTACACCATCTCGTTGCGGGCCCCGAAAAACAGGGGCATCAGCAGCTCTTTGAAGTGCCAGCTGTCGGTGAGCTGCCCCTCAAAGCTGGAGCGCTCCTCCAAATATCGCCCCGCCAGGGCAGGCATGAGGTGGATGAGGGTGGCAGTATTCTCCCCTATCCCCTTCACCGCCAGCAGCTGCTCCCGGGTGGCGTTGAACACCCCGGCCAGAGAGCCGAACTGTTCCACCAGTTCATGGGCCAGCGGGTTCACATCCCCCTGGGGGATGGAGAAAAAGAGTAACAACTCCAAGGCCCGATGGTCTGGCATCCCTGCCAGACCACGGGCCATGAATTCCTGTTTCACCCGTTGACGGTGCCCTTGGTGCACGCCGCCGGGTTTCTTTTTGGAACTGGAGTCCGCCACGCCCATTAGCCCTTGGCCCCGTAGGTGGCCAGGTACTCCTCCATGCGCTCCAGCATGGCGTCGTCAATGTACACCTTGCCGTCCACAGGCTTGTTGTGCAGGCACTCCATCACGTCCCGGATGGTGACGATGGGGTAGACCTGAATGCCGTAGTCCTCCCGCAGCTCATCCAGGGTGGTGCACTCCCGGGTGCCCCGCTCCATACGGTCCACGGAGACGAACAGGGCGTCGATGTGCACATCGGCCACATGCTTGAACAGCTCGATGGACTCCCGCACGGCGGTACCGGCGGTGACCACGTCCTCGATGATGGCGATGTGGTCCCCGTCCTGGGGCTTGTAGCCCACCATGGAGCCGCCCTCACCGTGGTCCTTGGCCTCCTTGCGGTTGAAGCAGTAGGGCAGGTCCCGGTCATAGTTGCGGTACAGAGAGGCGGCAGCGGTGACCGCCAGAGGAATGCCCTTATAGGCGGGGCCAAAGAGGGCGGTGATACCCTCGGGCATGTGCTCCTGAATGCAGGCGGCATAGTAGTCGCCCAGTCGGGCGGCCTGAGCGCCGGTCTTGTAGTTGCCGGTGTTGACGAAATAGGGGGTCTTACGGCCAGACTTGGTGACGAAATCGCCAAAGGTCAACACGCCAGAGCGCACCATAAAGTGAATGAATTCCTCGCGGTAGTTCATATTCATGCATCCTTTCTCTGCTTTAGGCATTAATCGCTATATTATACCATTCTAGTCTGGTTTTCTCAAGAGGTTCCCGGTTATTTCCCCTGTCAAACCCTCCGAATTTTTGGGCTTATCCCTCCTGGGTTTTCGCCGTGTCGTAGACGTCCTGCACCTGGTCCAGGCGCTGCCGGAACTCCTCCACCGCCCAGGCGGGCGAGAGCACCTCCACCTGCGCCCCCAGCCCGAACAACCAGCCCCAGAAGGGCGGGCTCACCACCAGGTCCAGCGTGACGGTAAAATGCTCCTCATCCTGGGGCACCAGCATGATATCCTGTCCAAATCGATCCAAAAACACTCCAGCCAGGGGCGCCGCACACCGCAGCCGCAGCTGGCAGGGCCGTCCGGCATACATGCCGAAGTGGCGGCGGGTGTACCCCTCCAGGTCCCAGCTGCCCCGGTCCCGGCCCCGCTCTGGGGTGAGGGTGATGTCCGTCATCTTGTCCACCCGGTAGTGGCGCACCTCCTCCCGGTCATGGTCCCACCCGGCCAGATAGTAGTTCTCATTGTCCCAAATGAGGCCGTAGGGGGTCACCTGATACTCCGCCCCGCCCCGGCGGAATACCCGTTCCTTGTTCATATTCATCTCAAAATAGTGAAAGGAGATCACCCGATTGGCCCCGATGGCCCCGTGGAGGCGGTCCACATTGTAGAAAATGCTCTCGTTCATGGTCTTGATGCGCCGGTCCACATACACCTGGCGCTGGAGCTGCCGGGCCTGGTGGACGGAGGCCAAAGACTCCAGCTTGCCAATGAGGGCGCTGCTCTTTTTCTGGGTGAGAAAACGGCTGGACTGCACCGCATCCACCAACAGCTTCAGCTCCGCCAGCTCAAAGTCCCGCTGTCCAATGAACCAGCCGCCGCCCACTCCTCGCCGGGTCTGCACGTCCAACCCCAGCTGCCGCAGCTGCTCCATGTCGTCGTAGATGCTCTTGCGCTCGGCGGGGGCGTTCCACCGCTCCAGCTCCTCCTGGAGCTGGCCCAGGGTGAGAGGGTGCTCCTCGTCGCTGTGCTTTTGCAAAAAGCGGGCCAAAACCATCAATTTTCGCTTCTGATTGGTCCCCTTTGGCATAGTCTTCCCTCCTTTTTTGGAATAGTATACCACAAACAAAGTCCCGTTTATAGGACTTTCTGTGAGGATAGAAAAACAGACGCCGTCCTGTGATGACAGCGTCTGTTGCAAGCTCTCAAGAAAGCCAACGTCCATATCAACGGACAAAAGCCCTCGGCAGAGTTTTCCCGCCCGCAGGCGGGAAAATCAATTGAAATCTCGTATTTTCCCAGGACATGCGCATGGGAAAATACACTTCTGGAGCCCGCCAGTGTGGAATTGGGTCGTCCTTTGACCCAATGATGCATGCAGCGGGCTGCATCCCCTTCGAGAAAATGCTGGCATTTTCGAGAAATAACGTTTACCATCCCTTGCGCAGCACGTCTTCCACCTGCTGCAGCTGCTCCACAGTGTTGACCCCCAGCATCTCCAGGGGAGAGCAGGTGTCACACAGAGCCACCTTGCCCCCAGCCTGGGCGATGAGGGCGGGCACATCAGTGAGGTAATACTCGCCCTGGGCGTTGTCGGTGGTGAGCTTGTCCAGCCAGGCCAGCAGGTCTCCCACCCGGAAGACATAGGTGGCCACGTTCACCTCGGTGATGGCGGCCTGCTCGGGGGTGCAGTCCTTGGCCTCCACAATGGCGGCAAAGGTACCATCGGGGTTGCGCAGGATGCGGCCATAGTTGCCGCCCTCCTCCAGGTGGGCGGAGAGCATGGTGCAGGCGCAGCCGCTTTCCAGATGGGTGCGGATGAGGCTCTCAAAGGTCTCACGGCGCATCAGAGGGGTGTCCCCACAGCAGATGAGCACGTGGCTGTCCGGGTCGGTGAGCAGCGGAGCGGCGTAGCGCACCGCGCCGCCGGTGCCGTTGAGCACCTCCTGCTCCACGCTGGGATACTCGGGGAACCGGGCGCGCACCTTATCCCCCATCCAGCCCACCACCAGAATGGTGTCCTCCTTGGGGAGGAAGTTCAGAGACTTCAACACGTAGTGCAGCAGAGGCTTTCCATCCGCCTCCCGCAGCACCTTGGGCAGGTCGATGCCCTCGGTTTGCAGCCGGGTGCCCTTACCCGCTGCCAAAACCACTGCTTGAATCTTTTCTGCCATGGGAATCACGTTCCTTTCTCTCGTTATGCGCCCGCCAGAGCCTGCTCCACGTCGGCGATGAGGTCGTCCAGATCCTCAATGCCCACGGACAGCCGGATCAGGTCGGGGGACACCCCAGCGGCCACCAGCTCCTCGTCGTTCATCTGACGGTGGGTGGAGGAAGCAGGGTGGAGCACGCAGGTTTTAGCATCTGCCACATGGGTAGCGATGGAGCACAGCTTCAGCCCGGCCATAAACTTCTCGGCGGCAGCCCGTCCGCCCTTGACGCCAAAGGACACCACGCCGCAGCTGCCGTGGGGCAGGTACTTCTGGCCCAGGGCATAGTAGGGGTCACCGGGCAGGCCCACATAGCGCACCCACTCCACCTTCTCGTGGTTGGACAGGTACTCGGCAATGCCCTGGGCATTGGCGCAGTGCTTGGCCATGCGCAGAGGCAGGGTCTCCATGCCCATGCCCAGCAGGTAGGAGTTCATGGGGGCGGGGGTGGCGCCCAGGTCCCGCATCAGCTGCACCACGCACTTGGTGATGTAAGCGCCGCCCTGGCCGAAGGCCTGGGTGTACACCAGACCGTGGTAGCTCTCATCGGGGGTGGTGAGGCCGGGGAACTTGTCCGCGTGGGCCTCCCAGTTGAAGTTGCCCGAGTCCACAATGGCGCCGCCCACGGCGTTGGCGTGGCCGTCCAGGTACTTGGTGGTGGAGTGGGTGACAATGTCAGCGCCAAACTCAAAGGGGTGGCAGTTGGCGGGGGTGGCGAAGGTGTTGTCCACAATGAGGGGCACCCCGTTTTTGTGGGCCACCCGGGCGAACTTCTCAATGTCCAGCACCACCAGGGAGGGGTTGGCGATGGTCTCGCCGAACACGGCCTTGGTGTTGGGGCGGAAGGCGGCCTGGAGCTCCTCCTCGGAGCAGTCGGGGTCCACGAAGGTGAAGTCGATGCCCATGCGCTTCATGGTCACTGCAAACAGGTTATAAGTACCGCCGTAGATGGTGGCAGAGGACACCACGTGGTCGCCAGCGGAGGCGATGTTGAACACAGAGAAGAAGGAGGCAGCCTGGCCAGAGGACAGGAGCATGGCAGCAGAGCCTCCCTCCAGCTCACACAGGCGGGCGGCCACGGCGTCGCTGGTGGGATTTTGCAGCCGGGTGTAGAAGTACCCGGAGGCCTGTAAATCAAACAGCTTTCCCATGTCCTCGCTGGTCTCATAACGGAACGTGGTGGACTGGATGATGGGAATGTTGCGGGGTTCTCCGTTTCCGGGCCGATATCCGGCGTGGAGACAGCTGGTATCAAATTTCATGGGAACGCTTCCTTTCTAAACGGTAGGGTAATCTTTGTTATTTTAGCATAGTGAAGTAACCCTGTCAACTCAACTGGGGTCTGGGGAGGGCTGGCTGGACGGGGTGGGCTGAGTGACCAAAATATCGCCGTACCACTCCAGCGGCTGCCCCTCCACCAGGATCTGAACCTGCTCCACATTTTCCAGGCTGCACAGGGTGTTGACCAGGGAGTCAAGGACCAGCTGCTGCTGCCACTCCTCCTGGGGAACCTGTTCCAAAAACACCCCGGACAGGTCCACATAGCACACCCTGCCCTCCTGGCGGGCGGAGAGCACCTTGAGGTCAGCGGGCAGAATCCGCTCCAGCCCCTCGTCCTGGGGCCCGGCAATGAGGGCTTCCACCACCACCTGGGCCACCGAATCGCTCTCAATGAGGCGGAACACCCGGAACTCAAAGCCCAGTTCCTGGCTGTCCTTTCTCTTAAAATGAAGGGCGGCGGTCACTTCCACCGGCTCCTCCTCCGCCCCGGTAAACATCACATCTTCCGCGGTAAACACCTGTCGGTCCCGGTAGGGCAGCTGGCTGCCGTTGGCAGTGATGCACACCTCCTCCACCCCCTCCAGCTGGGTGAGGGTGAGGGTGATGCAGTAGTCGGCCATGGTCAGCTCAATGCCCACCAGGTCTCCATAGGGCCAGGACAGGTCCACGGTCACCCGCTTTCCGTCCTGCTGCCACTGCTGCAAATCGGTGCCCTGAGGGAAGGGAGAGACCAGCTCGCTGTCCTCCCCTGGCCCCTCCAGCAGGGCCTCCATGAGGGCGGGCACCGTCTGTTCCCCGGTGTACGGAACGGACTCCAGGGCGGTGGTGGCATTGTCCCAGTGGTCCAAATCGGCGGTGTACCACAGGCTGAGGCCGCTCTGGCTCTGGTGGCCACCGCACCCCATTAGGGAGGCCAGCAGCGCCGACCCCAGGGTCAGCGCCCATACTCTGCGCCCTCTCATAGCTCCTCTCCCCCTTCCTCTACAATGCGGGGGAATCGGGCGGTGAACCGGGCTCCCACCCCGTCCGGGCCCCGCTGGGCCATGATATCGCCGCCGTGGAGGCGGGCGGTGTCCCGGGCGATGGACAGCCCCAGACCAGTGCCCCCCGCCTCTCTGGACCGGGCCTTGTCCACCCGGTAGAAGCGGTCGAACACCCGCAGCAGGTCCTCCTCCGGGATGCCCACTCCGGTATCCTGCACCGTCAGGGTAATCCAGTATTCCTCCCGGGCCACCTCTACGGTGACAGAGCCCCCGGGCTGATTGTACTTCACGGCGTTTTCCATCAGATTAAAGGCCACCTGGTACAGGTCGTCCTGGGTGGCCAGCACCATACAGTGGGGCTGGAGCTGATACCGCAGCTCCACCTGGGCAGAATGGGCCAGGGGCAACAGCATGTGCCCCACCTTTTCCACCACCTGGCCCACGTCCACCGGCACCCGCTCCCGCTGGAGTCGGGCATCCAGGCGGCTGAGGGCCAGCAGGCGCTGGCTGATGCGGGTAAGCCGGTCGGCCTCCTCCCCGATGTCGGAGACGAACTCCCGCACCGTCTCCATATCCACCGAGCTATTTTGCAAAATGGAGTCGGCCAGCAGCCGAATGGAGGCCAAGGGGGTTTTCAGCTCGTGGGAGGCATCCGAGACAAACCGCCGCCGCACCTCCTCAATGGTCTGCAAGCGGTCGGTGAGCTCGTTGAACTCCATGGCCAGCTGAGCCATCTCGTCCTTGCCCTTGACCTCGATGCGGTGGTTGTACTCGCCCTCCCGCACCGAGCGGATACCACCCAGCAGCCGGGAGGTATTGCGGGTGAGAGCTTTGGACAGAATGAGGGCAGCCACCAGGGCCACCACACAGATTACCACGGAGATGTACCGCAGGGTGGACTGGATGGACAGCAGCACCTCCGCCTGCTCCGTGTCGTATTCATAGAGGTACACCGCCCCCAGGGTGACACCACGGTACACCGTGGGGACGGCCACACGGGTGCGGAACGCCCCCTGCCGATACTCGGACCGGCACACGTCCTCCCCCCGCAGGGCCTTGACCACCTCGGCGGTGATGGCATAGTCTCCGGTACGCTTTTCCAGGGTGGAGCTGTCATAGAGGATGAGTCCGGACTCGTTGGTCACCAGCACCCGGGTGCCCTGCATGTCGTCCAGCAGCTCCATGGCCTGGGCCACGCCGTCCTCGGTGAGCACCTCCGACACCGCCAGGGCGCTGCCGATGGCCAGGGCTTGCCGTTTCAGTGAGGCCTCCTTGGCTGAAAACACCATATTCTGGGCCATAATCAAAGGGTAGGTGTTGAGCACCAGCACAATGGCCACCACCAACAGCAGATAGGTGGCCACATACTTGCCCTGTAGGCTGTGGAAAAAGGGGACCTCTCCCGCCTTGACCTCCCGATTCTCCCGGCGGGCCCGCTGCCGCCACTGCTTGAACACCTGTCTCATGGGCACTCACTGCTCAGGTAGTAGCCCACGCCCCACTTGGTGAGGATGTGGGTGGGGTTGGCGGGGTCGGGCTCCAGCTTCTCCCGCAGACGGCGGATGTGCACGTCCACGGTGCGAAACTCTCCCACGTACTCGTAGCCCCACACCACATTCAGCAGATTTTCCCGGCTGTACACCCGGCCGGGATTGCGCATGAGCAGCTCCATGAGGTCAAACTCCTTGGCGGTGAGCTCCACCGGATGCCCGTCCCGACGGGCCACCCGCTGGTCCAAATCCAGGGTAATGGCCCCGTGAACCAGGCAGTTGGTGTGCTTTTTCTGCTGGGTAGAGGTGCCAGCCCGGCGCAGTAGGGCCCGAATCCGGGCCTTCACCTCCAAAATGTTAAAGGGCTTGGTGATGTAGTCGTCGGCGCCGCACTCAAAGCCCATGATTTTGTCCGCATCCTCGCCCTTGGCGGTGAGCATGATGATGGGCACATTGGAGAACTCCCGTATCTTCATGCACGCCTGCAAGCCGTCGATTTTGGGCATCATCAAATCCAAAATAATCAGGTCAAACCGTCCGGTCCGGGCCAGCTCCACCGCCTCTTCCCCGTCGCTGCCGGTCTCCACCTCATATCCTTCATTTTCCAAGTTAAATTTGATACCCTTCACCAGCAGACGCTCGTCGTCCACCACCAGTATCTTGGGCATGTCATTCCCTCCCTCTATTACACCGCAATCAAATCCAACAGGGTCTCCATCATCTTCTCGCTGATGCCCGGCACCTCAATGAGGTGCTCCGGGTACTCAAAGGGGCCGTGGATATCCCGGTAGCGCACGATGGCTGTGGCCAGCGCTGGACCGATGCCGGGCAACTCCTCCAGCTGCTCCCGGGTGGCCAGATTGATGTTCACTTTGCCCCGGTCCAGTCCGGCAAACTCCACCCCGGACTGGGGGCCTGGGCGCAGCTCCAAGGTCTCGATGCGCCCCTGTCGCATGAGCCAGATGGACACCGTGGCCAGGAGCATCCCGCACAGCACCAGGCACAGGATACGGCCTATGTACTTCATGCCGGAACCTCCTCTTTTTTCCCGTGGCTTTGGTTGCGTTTTCGTCCGATTTCTGCTATAGTATTTCTGCTGCAGCAGGGCTTAGCCCGTCGTCTGCCCCCACATTATAACATAGATGATTGGAGAATCCTATGAAAAAATACATTCGTCGCGCTGCGGCTCTGGCCACAGCTCTTGTTCTCACCCTTTCTCTGTGTCTGCCCGCCGCCTTTGCTCTGGACGACCCGCAGCCCCACTGCACCGCCGCCATTGTGGTGGACGGGGACAACAACGAGGTCTTGTATGACTACAACGCCTACGAAAAACGCTACCCCGCCTCGGTCACCAAGATCATGACCACCCTGGTGGTCCTCCGGGCCATTGACGCCGGAGAGCTCACCCTGGAGACCCAGGTAACAGCCTCCAAAGAGGCGGTGACCCTGCCCGAGGGCAGCTCCACCGCCGGCATTGTGGAGGGCGAGGTGCTCACCATCGAGCAGCTGCTGTACTGCGATCTGGTGCCGTCGGGCAATGAGGCCTGTAACATTCTGGCCGAAGCCCTGTGCGGCTCGGAAGAGGCCTTTGTGGAGCGCATGAATGAGACTGCGGAAGACCTGGGCATGACGGGCACTCACTTTGCCAACCCCCACGGTCTCCACGATCCCGACCACTACACCACCGCCTATGACATCTACCTCATGGCCTCCGCCGCCATGGAGTACGAGATTTTCCGCGAAATCGTCTCCACCCCCACCTACACCCTGGAGCCCACCAACATGGTCTCGGAGCCCCGGATTCTCCACAGCACCAACGCCCTGATTAGCAACTGGTATGTGTCCGGCGTGACCTACTCCAAGGCCATCGGCATCAAGACCGGGTACACCGAAGAGGCAGGCCGCTGTCTGGCCTCCGCCGCCACCGACGAGCAGGGCCGCACCTTCTACTGCGTGGTGCTGGGCTCGGAATACGCCCAGGACGAGTCGGGCAACTGGCATTTCTACTCCTTCAGCGAGAGCTCTCGCCTGCTGGAGTGGGCCTTTGACAACTTCACCCGCACCACGTTGCTCAGCGAGACCTCGGAGAACGTCATCCGGGAAGTCCCCGTCACCCTGTCTGCCGACACCGGCCACGTGTTGGTCCAGCCCGTGGGCTCCATTGAGGCCACGGTGCCGGAGTACGACCCCGCCAAGGCAGAGCTGAAAATGGACCTGCCCGAAAGTCTGGAGGCCCCCATCCAAAAGGGACAAGTGGTGGGCAGCGTCTCCCTGGTCTACAACGGCATCAACTACGGCTCTCTGGACATGGTGGCCACCGATGATGTGGCCCGCTCGGACTTCCAGTACACCATGAAGGTCATCTCGGACACCTGGGCCCTGTGGTGGGTGAAACTGCTGGTCATCCTGGCCGTGGTGCTCATCCTGGCTCTGGTGGTGTACCTGATCTTCATCCGGCCCATGCGCCGGGGCGGTCGTCGTCGGTATGGCTACACCGGTCCCCGCCGTGGGGGCGGCTATAAGGGCCGTCGGAGATAATTCCAGCTATTCATGATTTTTTCATAATTTCGTTTCAATTTGGACAACACTTTCCCGGCCAAGTCTGGTATTATCATGGTGTCAGGAAGAAAGACACCAGACATTTTCAAAATCCTCCCTCTCTCTTTTCTCTTTTCAAGCAAACCCCCTCCGGTCGCCCAGCCGGAGGGGGCTTTCCTTTGTGCGAAAAGGCGCAGACGCTTCTCGCACATGCACATTCACAGTTCCTTCATAAAAGATTCGTATTTTATCCATCACTCCCCCATGGGGGTCTGCTATGATATGCGTGTCAGGAAGAAGTGAATATGCTTTCATTGAACATCCTCCCTCTCTCTCTTTTCTCTTTCAAACAACA
>NZ_NFKG01000050.1:0-7343 GCF_002160275.1 Pseudoflavonifractor sp. An187
CCAGCCTGGTGGGGACGCTCCCCGCTGGGGGTGCCTTTTGAGCGGACAAAAGGCACCAAAACCCGCTTAGGGCGTTCCCCCCTAAGGACCCCCCTAGGGTGCCAGGCTGGACCTGCGTCAAGGCTATATTCGGCCCGTCACCCTTGATGTGGCTCCTGCTACTGCCACCACACCAGGTTACCCTGGGCAGCTGGCCCTACAGCTGGGTGGTTTTCATGTCCGGGCCTACCCTGGAGAAGCGGCGTTCCCGCCGCCGGGAGCCAGGCCCCGTCAACTGGAAACAGTTGCACACCAGGGTAAGGCCCTGGCAGTAGAAGGACAACCTCACAGAGAAGCAGATATTTTAGGTAGAATTTCCACGCCGTCTATGTGACACTATCATGCCAAGGGCCGAAGCAAGGAGGACGCAGGTGCATCCAGTACCGCGGGGTGGATTCCACAAGGCGGGGGAAGGCCCCGCCTTTGGCGATTCTTTCCCCGATTTCTCATCGGGGAGAAATCGGGCCCAGCGGAGCGCGTCTCCCCTCGCCAGGGGAACGAGGTGAAGCCTGAGAAATTGGAGAAGAGCAAGTTTCCTATAAAGAAAAAAGTACGGCCAGATTTCTCTGACCGTACTTTCTTGTTTTATCAGGGGCTTAGCTGCGCCGACGACGCACCGTCACCACAGCCGCCAGCCCGGCGGCGGACAGAACCAGAACACCCAGCACCAGGCTCAGCTGGGCGGTGTCCCCGGTTTGGGGCACGTCAGTCTCGGGCTTCTGGGTGGTCTCAGGATTGGTAGAGGCCTCGGGGGCGGGGGTGGCGGTCACCTCGGGGGAAGGTGTGACCTCCGGGGAGGGGGTGGGCTGCTCCGTCTCCTGCCCGGTCAGCTCGTACACCGCCACGGTGCCGGACACCTCACAGGCGGCCAGCAGCATGGGCCGCCCGGTGGGGCTCTGCTGGGCGGTGAGGAAGGCCAGGCCTTCGGGGGCCACGTCGCCACCGGTGACCCACTTGTCCAGCTCGCCGTCCTCGTACACCTCAGAGCCGGGGACGATGGAGCCGAAGTCCCGGGAGTTGACATAGTTGACGTAGGTCACGGCGCTGGGGTCGGTGACGTCGTACACCATCACGCCGCCGGTGCGCTCCAGAGCCACAAAGGCGTAGGTCTTGCCGTCCACCACGCCCACGGTGACGCTCTCCGCCTCGGGGCCCTTCTTGCCGGAGCGGTCGTCCAGGGCGGCGTTGTCGTTGGAGGTGTTGAAGGAGTCGGGGAAGTAACGGGCGGTGAGGGACTCAAAGTCGTCCCCGCTGGTGAAGACCTCTTGAATGCCGTCCTCGGTCACGGCGTAGAGGGTGAAGGAGCGGCCGCCGAACAGGTAGTCCTTGGAGGAATCCAGGCCGTCATAGCCCTTGGCGCTCTCGGTTTTGCTCTCCTCGCCGAAGTACACCACTTTGCCGCTGATTTCACCCTCGGCGATGTTGCCAGCGGGGGAGGCAACGCCCTTCTTGGCCTCGTTTTCGTTGAGGTAGTCCCCCCACTCCCGGCTGTCGCCCTCGTTGGCGCACACCAGGTAGGTGACCCCGTCCACCTCATAGGCGGCGATGCCGTCGGGCATGCGGATGCCCAGCACATTCTCATAGGTCTGGGGGTTGTAGGCCTCGTCCCCCTTGTCCGGGTCCACGGGGGTGACAGAGTAGTCCTCAAAGCCGCAGGAGTAGATGCCGGTGAAGGTGCGGGTGGTGAGGTCCAGCACGGCGATGGCGTTGGCTTCCTGCAAGGTCACGTAGGCCTGGGAGCCGGACACGGCGATGTACTCCGGCTCCAGGTCGGTGGAGGGGTTGGAGCCCTGCTTCAAGATGATGTGGTTGGCGGTGAGCTGGGAGCGCTGGGCATCGAAGGTGTCGAAGGTCACCACCTGGGCGGTGCCGGTGGCCACGTCCACCACGGACACAGAGCCCTTGGGGTCGATGACGTCGGCGGAGTAGCCCATGCGGGGCTCGCCCTCGTCGGCGGAGAGGACGGTGTGGTCATCGGCGAAGGTGACCATGTCGGGCTGCACGCCCACTTCCACCAGCTGGTCCAGGGTCAGGGAGCCGTCGGAGTTGCAGGTAAACAGGGCCACCCGGCCAGCGTCGGCATATCCAGCGGCCTGGAGGGCGGCGGCCAGGGTGGAGCCGTCGGGGGAGACGGCCACCGAGGTCATGTCCCCATAGGCAAAGGTGGGGTCGTTCTCCTCCACCATGGCCTTGATGTCCATGTCGTTGCCGTCCAGCAGGTCCACGGTGTCCTTCTCTTCCAGGGTTTTCAGGGGAATGGCGGTGAGCAGGCCGGACTGGCCGTTGACGGCGTAGGCCCAGCCGGTGGCGGCGTTGTAGGAGACAATCTCCATGACGCCTCCGTCCACGTTGAACTCCCCGGAGGTATATCCGGCGATCTTGGTCACGTCCAGCTGGGCGTCGCCGTTCTCCTCGCCCTGGGTCTGTGCGCCGCCGTCGGTGTTCTTGGTGACGGTGAAGTGGTCGATGGGGGTGGAGTCGGGGGTCTGGCTGTCCCCGCTGAGGTTGTACACGTTCACGGTGATGGTGTTCCCCTCCACGTCAAACAGGGCGTAGCTGGGGCTGTAGTCCTGGTTCCACTCCTGGTTGCCCAGGGGCAGGTTGCCCGCCAGGTAGGCCTGAGAGCCGGTCTCGCCGTTGGCCAGCACCGGGTAGTCCACATTGTTGGCCTTGTCCACGGACTGGAAGGGGGTATAGTACTGCATGTCGGAGGCGCAGTTTCCGGTGAGGTAAATGGTGCCGTCGGGGTCATAGAAGGTGTCCAGGGCCTCGGCGTTGCGCTGTCCGCCCTTGAGGACATAGCTGCGGGAGTACACGTGGTCGTGGCCGCCCAGGACGAAGTCCACGTCGAAGTCGTCCATCAGGGTCTCAAACCCGGCGTCCACGTAGTTCTCAATGTCCGAGTCGGCGGCATGCTTGGCCACGGTCTGGGTGGACTTGTGGTGGGTGACGATGAGCCAGTCATACTGGCCGGCGTACTCCTGGGTGGCGCTGGTGAGGGTGCGGCGGAAGTTCTCCACCATGGCCTCGGCCTCGGAGTTGTCACGGGTGGCACTGGGCACGCTGGCGTTGTCCCCGTTTTCCCCCTCCAGGTCGTCGTTGCCGCCGGGGTAGGCCCCGGTGTTCAGGGTGACAAAGAGCACGTTGTTGTAGAGATAGTAGTAGTTGCCTTTTGTCTCCATCTCCCGGCGCTCGGTGAAGTCGTACTGGCCGTCGGCGTTGGGGGTGACACCGTTGCTGCTACTGTGGTTGGCAATCTCATCGGCGGTGGCCTGGATGTAGTTGCCGTGGCTCTGGCTGGTGCCGCTGTTCTGGCCCCGGAAGGTGGTCTTCACCTGCTCCAGCAGGGTGCCGGTGCCGGAAAGACCGTCCTGGGCCACTTCCATCTGGTTGGGGAGGTTGAAGTGGTCGGCGAACATGTAGTGGCGGTCGTGGTTGCCAACGGCGGGGGCGTAGGCGATGGAGGTCATCTCCTCAGGGGCAAAGAAGGCCTCGTACTCGCTGGATTTGCCCCAGCTCTGGTCCTCCACCTGGTCACCGGCGGACACCATCAGGGTGGCCCCAGCCTGGCCCACCACCTCCATCATCTTGGCCCATCCGGTCTGGTTGGAGCCGTCGGCGGAGTTCCAGCCGTCGTCGTTGTGGGACTGGTCCTCTTTGATCTGGGGGTCACTGGTGAAGGCGAAGGTGAAGTTGTCCGCCTGGGGGGTGGTGTAGGTATAGACTTGGGACCAGGTCTGGCCCCCGTCGTTGGAAATGCGGTATTCGTAGCTGGTGCCGGGCACCAGGCCGGACACGGTGGCCTTGCACACCATTTTGCCCGTGTCGGTGTACTTGCTCTCGTCCACCTTGGTGGGGGTGGTGAGCTCGGACACGGTGGCCTCTACCACCCGGCCATCCCCCAGAGCGATCTGGGCGGTTTGGGTGCCGTCGGGAGCGTACCAGTTGAGGTTGATGGATGCAGTGGTCTGGCCGGGCTGAAGGGTCAGGCTGTCCACGTCAAAGCCTGCGGTGGAGCCCCACAGGGCGGTGTTGGGGGTCTCCTGGGCGGCCAGGGCCAGGGGGTACATCCCCGTGAGCAGCGCGGCGCTGAGTGCCACGCTGGCCAGCTTTGTGTACCGCTTTTTCATATGTGTTGTTTCCTCCTTAATGATTCCAATTCTCGCAGATGGCATTATAAGGGAAGCCTGCAAATGGTGCTATCGGACAAAGGTATGAATCATGTAAAGAGATTGTCAAAAAAGAGGCCATGCAGACGATTCTGCATGGCCTCTTGGGAATGTTAGGACAATTTTTGCTTCAATTGATAGAGCAGGTTCAGCGCCTCAATGGGGGTGAGGGTGTCCACGGCGGTGTTCCGCAGGGTGTCCAGCACCTCGCCGCCCGCCAAATCTCCCAGGGTCATCTGCTCTTGGGCCGGGGCGGACACGGTGCCCACCGGGGCCACCGCCCCCTGGCTCTCCAGCTGGGCCAGAATCTCCCGGGCCCGGGCAATGACGGGATTGGGCACCCCCGCCAGCTTGGCCACCTCGATGCCGTAGCTCTGGTCGGCCCCGCCGGGGATGATTTTACGCAGGAAGACAATGTCGTCCTTCCGCTTTTTCACCGCGATGTGGAAGTTGTGTACCCCCTCCAGCTCCTGCTCCACGGCGGTGAGCTCGTGGTAGTGGGTGGCAAACAGGGTCTTGGCTCCCAGCTTCTTGGCCTCCGCGCAGTATTCCAGCACCGCCCGGGCGATGGACATGCCATCATAGGTGGAGGTGCCCCGGCCGATCTCATCCAGAATGAGCAGGGAGTGGCGGGTGGCGTTTTGGAGCAGCTGGGCCACCTCGCTCATCTCCACCATGAAGGTGGACTGTCCGGCGGCCAGGTCGTCGGAGGCCCCGATGCGGGTGAACACCCGGTCCACCACGCCGATGTGGGCAGAGCGGGCGGGGACATAGCAGCCCATCTGGGCCATGAGCACAATGAGGGCCACCTGGCGCATGTAGGTGGATTTACCCGCCATATTGGGGCCGGTGATGATGGACAGACGGTGTTCGTTTTCGTCCATGTGGGTGTCATTGGGCACGAAGAGGGTGTCTTTCAGGGTGTGCTCCACCACCGGGTGGCGGCCCTCCTGAATGTCGATGACTCCGCTCTCGTCCACCACCGGGCGGCAGTAGTTTCGCTCCACCGCCACCGTGGCAAAGGAGAGGAGCACGTCCAGCTGGGCCACGCTGCCCGCGGCCCGCTGCACCTCCCGCACCCGGGCGGACACCGTGTCCCGCAGCTGGCAGAACAGCTGGTACTCCAGGGCGGTGATGCGGGTCTGGGCGGAGAGAATCTCGTGCTCCAGGTCCTTGAGCTCGGGGGTAATGAACCGCTCGCAGTTGACCAGGGTCTGCTTGCGGATGTAGTCCTCGGGCACCAGGTCGTAGTTGGACTTGGACACCTCGATGTAGTAGCCGAACACCTTATTGTACCGGACCTTCAGGCTCTTGATGCCGGTGCGCTCCTTCTCCCGGCTCTCCAGAGCAATCACCATATCCGCCCCGTTGGTGAGGATGTCCCGCAGGTGGTCCACCTGCTCGTCGTAGCCGGGGCGGATGAAGTCGCCCTCTCGGATGGTAAAGGGGAGGCGGTGGTCGTCGTCCTCGTCCCGGATGGCCCCATCAATGGCCTGTTGCAGGTCCTCCAGGCCCAGCATGCCGTCCTTGATGCCCTCCATGGCCCGGCCCGTCAGAGCCTCCAGCTGGGCGGCCAAGGCGGGGAGCATCCCCAGGCCCTGGGCCAGGGCCTTCATGTCCCGGGCGTTGGCAGAGCCGTAGCCCACCTTGCCGATGAGCCGCTCCAGGTCGGGCACCTGGCGCAGGGCGTGGCTCAGCTCTTCCCGGGCCACCAGGTTGTCCACCAGGGCGGCCACCCCGTCCTGACGGCGGGTGATGGCCAGGGGGGAGCGCAGGGGCCGCTCCAGCCAGGCGCGAATCATCCGGTGGCCCATGGGGGTGCGGGTGCGGTCCAGCACCCAGAGAAGGGAGCCCTTCTTGTCCTTGCTGCGCATGGTCTCGGTGAGCTCCAGGTTGCGCCGGGCAGTGAGGTCCAGCTCCATGTACAGCCGCTGGTCGGGCTGCTCCACCACCAGGGGGCCCAGGTGGGTGAGGTCGGTCTTCTGGGTCTGGGTCAGGTACCCGGCCAGAGCGCCGGCGGCCTGATAACAGGCCAGGTCTTGCTCCGGCAGCGGGGCTCCCGTCTCCCACAGCCCGCACACCTCCAGGGCGGACCCGGCGGCCTGGGGGGCAAACTGCTCTTCCGTTCCTGTCTGGCACAGGCAGTCCAGCCGCTGGCGCAAGAATTCCACCAGTTCCCGCTGTGCGGCGGCCTGGGGGGAGAGAATGGCCTCGCTGGGGGGACAGGCGGAGAGCTGGTTGCACAGATGGGGCAGCCAGTCGGTGCCGGAGAAGGGGGTGGTGTGGAACTGTCCGGTGGACACGTCGCACACCGCCATACCTGCCCGGTCCCCGTCCAGGTACACGCAGCAGATGTAGTTGTTGTTGTTCTCGTCCAGCATCACGTCGTCCATGGCGGTGCCGGGGGTGACGATGCGCACGATGTCCCGTTCCACCAGGCCCTTGGCGGTGGCGGGGTCCTCCATCTGCTCGCAGATGGCCACCTTATAGCCCCGCTTGATAAGTCGGGCGATGTAGTTCTGGGCGGAGTGGTAGGGCACCCCGCACATGGGGGTGCGCTCCTCCTCCGGCTTGTTGCGGTCCCGGGTGGTGAGGGTGAGGCCCAGCTCCTGGGCGCCGATCTTGGCGTCGTCCTGGAACATCTCGTAAAAGTCCCCCAACCGGAAGAAAAGCAGGCAATCGGGATTGTCCTGCTTCATTTTGATATATTGTTTCATCATGGGGGTGAGTTCCGCCATGGAGTGCACGACCTTTCTATTTGTTGTTGCGGGGCAATCAGCCAGGTATCTTGATACGTTCCCCGTCTCAGGCTTGCCAGCCTGGTGGGGACGCTCCCCGCTGGGGGTTCCTTTCTGCTGCCAGAAAGGAACCAAAGACCACCAAAGGCGGGGCCTTCCCCCGCCTTGTGGAATCCACCCCGCGGTACGGGGTGGCGTGTCAATGCAGTTCTGGAAGGGCTGGACACAAAAAGACCTTGAAAATTGCCGCATTTCTTGGATTGATGGGCGTAGGGGAGGGGCTTGCCCCTCCCGAATTTCCCAGGGCAATGCCAGGGTAGCCACGGGCCGGGCAAGCCACGGCCCCTACCACAGCGCAACAGGATAGTGCGGCAGAAACTTTCGGCGGCGGGAACGC
>NZ_NFKG01000051.1:0-7316 GCF_002160275.1 Pseudoflavonifractor sp. An187
CAGGGCTGCTTTTACTTTGTGAGTAGCTGCCGGTGTTGTAGATTATGTTCTGGCGCATCCTCTCCGGGAAAATCCAGCTCTCACCGCTCCAAACTCCCGTATGGGTCAGGGTTTGGGTCAAGTGCATTGGGCAGAGGGTTAGACAAAAATACCTCTTCCCTATTCACTATAACTTATTCCCTCCAAAAATCCCGGATGTGGACTGTTTTGAGTGAATAGTGAAGAGGTAAGAGGGAATAAGTGAAATCCCGGACGCTGACGCATCCGGGATTTTTGGTTGCGGGGGCAGGATTTGAACCTACGACCTCCGGGTTATGAGCTGCGGATCGTGGGCCATTTTGGCTCCGATAGGCGCTTTTTAGCCCTTTTTGCTCGGAATGCGTATGCTGTTTGACCCTGCGTGTTTCGTTGACTCCACACAGTCCATAACCCGTATGGATCACGGTTTGGGTCAAAGCTGTTTCAGCTCCTCCAGGAACTTTGGAAGGACATCATAGATAATGGCGCAGATGACCGTCCAGTTGGTGTCCTCGTAGTGGTGAACCAGCCGATGTCTCAGTCCGGCAATTTTCACCCACGGGATGGTGTTGTGTTCCTGTTTGAACTCGGCGGTCAGGTTGGCCACGTGTTCCCCGATGTTGTACAGGGGAGTGGTAACCGCCCATTGAATGGGCTCCTCGTGAAAGATTCGTTCGGGGGTAATGTTTTCCCGGCTGATGTAGGTCAGCAATTTCTCGGTGGTTACCTGGATCTTGGCAATCCGTTGCTCGTCACTGTATTTCATGCGATTTGCACGCCCTCCCCCATAATCGTATCGTAGAAGGTGGAATCAGGATTGATTTCCCTAAGCTCAAACACATCAACGGGCTTGTTCAGTGTCATGTGTAGTTCCTCTGCAATGCACAGCACATCGGTAGGGTCGAAATTCTTACCACCAACAACGATCAAATCAATGTCCGAGGAAGCATCCGCCTCTTGTCGGGCGTAGGAGCCAAACAGGATGGCCCGCTCTGCATGATACTTTTTCAATAAGGTCAATACTACCGCAGAAATCTCATTCAGGGAGTAAATTTGTTCAGACATAGCTGCATACCTCCTTTTGTGGTTGGTGTGCTTCTGAAAATATTATACCATGGGGGTTGAAGAAATAAAAGCGGCATCCTTTTCTGTAATCAGTGTACCATGGCAGTGCAGTGTTTACAACTCAGGGGGGAATTTTGGCCGATTTTCAGGGTAGATGGCAGTCGACGAAAGAAAAGCAGGAGAAAGGAGAGGGGGCGCAAGCGGCCCCTCTCCGGCCACAAATGCCTGCAGTGCGGGCATTGATTTGGAACGGGGGGACCTCCGGGTGCGGCGGCAAGTCTCCCGCATCAACGGGGAAGTGGTGGAAGCACCACTGAAAACCAAAAACGCTTACCGTATCTTGCCCCTGGCAGAGGATACGGTAGGCGTTCTGAAAGAACAGAGGAGAAAAGTGGGCAATAGCCCCTGGGTGTTCCCATCCCCCAATGGCGGGCCGATCTCCCCGGACAGTGTGCTGCATATGCTCCATCGGGTGCTGAAACGGGCAGGACTGCCTAAGGTACGGTTCCACGACTTGCGCCACCCGTATGTCAAGCACACGACAAAAAATATATTTCTGCAAAAGCAGAAATCCCAAGCTATCAATAGATTTTGATAGTCTGGGATTTCTGTTTTTGTGTATTGTACCTATTTAATTGACTTTAGTTGGAAAATGCCAGTCACAGTCTGGCATTTTCAATAGCTATGCTATCAGCATTCTTTTCCTTCGATTTAACAGACAGTGTCTGCTAAATCAATCAAGAGACGAAGGTTTTACTGTTCAATCTTCTTCTGTATGAAATGCTCAATAACATTGTTGAATATAATGTCGTCAAATTTTTTGCCAGAGAATACACCATTACAAATTTCTATTAACCAATCGACATCTTTGGATGGAAGCTTGTTCTTCAATAAACGAAGCATTCCCGCGATGTTGGTCTGAATACCTTGTGTTTCGGCTGCAAGATAGCAGGCATCTTCCGGTTCCGTCAACAACTCCATAGATTTAGAATATATCCATAGTTCTTCTGCAACATCTCCTATGGGAAGTTGATCGACATCGGTGGAGTTTTTTTCAGGCAAATCATATTTTTCAATAAAGCAGTCAAGCATTTGTGCTGTCACGTCCACAGGATATGGAGGCATCAGTTTATCAAGCAATGAATGATTTTCTGATTCGATTGCCTTCTTGACGTCAACGAGCATCCGTCGAGGGAACTGTAAAGCAGTAGGATTTATTTCTTCGGACTCGTTTGCAGATAATATGACTAGGTAATCAAAGGGAGCATCAGCAAATGCGATACAGCCCAGAAGACATTCGGTTAAATTGCTTTCCGATGCCATATCAAAATTACCAACTATGATGGGATAATAGCTCAACATGTCAATGGTGTAAATCTGATCAGGAAAATGAATCGAATACTTGGATTCTAATTCCGACAATCCGTCTTCTGCTATCTTTCTCTCATCCCGACAATGCCCGTCATACCAATTCCTAATTTGATATTTATTAAAATACTTATTTGGCGAATGTGTCTGGTAGTAGCTACAGCACATTATTAGTCGCTCTATGCTTTGTGTTTCCATAACACAAAGAGCCAACTGTCTTTCCTGGAAGCCAAAATCAATTGCGATTTCTGCAAAGTAATTCTGCATTGTCACAAGAGCACTTTGGGCTGTTGTGAGGTTAACCATAGCCAATCTTTGTTTTTGTTCATCCTTAACGAGGAACCCTGCAAACTGATTCGTAAAGTTTTGTATGCTTTGAAAGTATTTACTCTTTATTTTTCCTAACCTCTCGGGCACTGTAGCTTTTTCTTCAAAAGGACGATCTTCCTTAGGATATCGCTTTTCACCAGTAGTAATTAGGGCAAATTCTTCACGAAGTTGATCTACCTCCCCGGCCAAACTCCCTAATGGTTTTCCACCAAGGAGTTTGTAAATACAGGCACAGCACTTATCTGCAAGCAAACATATATGTTCTCTCACATCAAACCAGTAATTTAACCATTCTGTCACGGTATCAAATTCGTAATTGCTCATAATGGTCTTGTTCCATAGCGACGTAAGATTCTGATGGAACATGATTACAATGTTTCTAATGGGCATTTCTTTATGTGCATCTTCAGGTACAGTATAAGCAGATAATAAACTTAAAGTTGGTTTTAATGCATCCGCACAGTACAAATCAAATATGGGTAATGTCCTACAGACATATTTCAACCTCGAAACACTTTGCTCATTCCCGGTTTTGATATTGCGCAATCGAAGTATATACTCAACATGAATTGCATTCTTTTCGGAATCAATAAATATTTTGTGTGATTTTGTTTTCTGCTTGAGGTATGTAAGGATACGCTTAAGATTCCTTCCGACAAACTCCATATATACATCTTTGTTACCACAGTAGGAGATATACATTAGAGTTGAAATGCACTCCAAAGTTAATTTTTCCGGCTCGATCCAAATATTGTCCAAGGAGATGCTTGCAGACAAATTAAATTCAGAATTTATGTTGTATATCCATTCGGAAATGGAGGCATAAGATGCAATGTCTTTTATCTCGGCAAAACTAAGAGGAAGTAATTTTCTATATAAACAATTGCAAAAAGCATAGACAAAAGTTTTTTGCAAATTACAGGCGGGAATACGATCTCGCAATTCGCAAAGATATTCTATATTCTTATTATCTGGAAACATTTCTTGCATCTTATCAAGAGTATCTATCGACACGCCAAACTCTTTGAATGTTGCAAAAGGACACATTTCGGTCGATATGACGAATAGTCCACCATGGGCATTTGCATCGTCAAACGCAGGCTGATTTGAAAGATAATACTGCATCACACTCCCTGAAAAAAGCCCCTGTATTGCAGGAATATAGTTCGACAAATCATTTTTATCCCACAATACCTCTACAATATTTCTGAAGAATTCATCGCTGTTGAGATTCAACTCTGGCAGATGAGAAAACAATACAGGAAGATCTGCTTTTCCTGCAATTTTAATAACGGAAATAGCTGTATTGTCAACAGGAAGAAATTCATGCAATCTATCAACAACATGTTTAGATCTGATGGGATGAAGCCCCTCAATATACCCTCTTTCAGCATTCACATGTACAAGGAACTCGGATTCCATACTTTTTAAGAGCTCCCCAAAATCCGAGCCAGAGTCTTCTGATTGACTCGCATAAAGGTTGACAACAGAAAGCCTGACTCCGCAAAGATCTGCAAAACATACTTTGCGTAGGATTTCACATTTTGCTTTGCCAGAAGATGATTGTCCTATTTCGGATATTTGTGAGGCTATTCTTTCTGATAACATCTCACCATGAGTAAGCAAGTAGACATACTCTATAAGTAGTTGTCTTTCTGCAATCTTATTCCATGCTCTTTGCCAGCTTGTTATGCTTGGGTGAAGCTGCTTAGCCTCTCTGAATAGATTGAATATCTCTATTGCTTCCTTTTCTTCTAAAGCCGGCTTAATTACTTTCAAAGACTGAATATTGCTCAAGTCGCCACTATAATTATACCAATCAATCTCTCGCGATGTGATGAGCAACTTATAATGACAATGCAATTCGGATTGTAAGAGCTGAACAAGATAATTCCATTTGCTGAGATGGTTATCCAGATTGTCAATTAAGATAAGAATCTTTTCACCAAGCTGAATTCTTGCTTTGAAATATTGGACAATATTGCCAATCTCTTTGATTTCATCGCACCATAGTAATTGATATGGTATATATTCATTTTGGAGGATATAAGCTGCCTGCAAAGCCAGCGTGGTTTTTCCTTGCCCGCTAGAAGCTTTAATTACAGTAACCGTGTTTTCGCAAATGGAATTAATAACATCTTTTTCTAAGCTCGGTCGTTTGATTGGAAACCCACTTGCTATATCTGCTGGTGTTGCTTTTTTCCCCTCGTAAAAACTACGACCTTCATCAAGACTAGGCTTAGAGTAGTCCAGTTTACGAATCCAACTATGAGCTGGATTCTGAGGACCCTTACTGATATCTATTTTGACAGATTGGATTTGGGAATCTAATTCCGCTTTGGTCACATAGGCCCGCTGCTCCATTTTTTCAAAGCAAAGGATTTTTATGCTGTTTGCAAATAAAGAAACATTGTCCGTGTTAATCTCATAAGTTCCAATTAAGGCTTTTTCAATTTCAGCAGCAAGTATAGATTTTTCAATCTTCTCAAATGACAAATGTGAAATAAATTTATCGAAATCATATACAGACCAATTCCAAGAAGGATTGTTTTGCTTGATATTTGAAATCACACCAGTCCAATAGGTGCGTGATTTTTCGTCCAGATCAGATGCAAATATCTTACTTAGATTGCCTTTTGCAACAGGGAAATCATAAACCAGCTTAAAAAATCTATTTTGATCCAGCAGATATGCTTCAAGAAAGTTTTTAAGCACATCAGGCAAAAAGCTGGCATCCTGTTTGTTGACAGAATATTTCAGCTGTATATGAGTGACATCACTGCTGTCATTTTTCTGCTTAATACAATCAATATCTTCAATTCCCTCAAGCTGAAAAGAAATGCCCGGACTTGATGACGAAAGAATTAAATAGCACGAATACAAGAATTGATACGAGTACCCTCTGAGTGCGATTTGTCCGCCATTTCTAGAAATACTTAATTCCTGGATATTTGCTTTTGGCGCTGCAACTTTTTTGTTTTTCTTCTTTGTGCCTTTTCCCATATTTCTCGCCTTTCATTCTCTTATTACCTATACAAGTGCGGCTAATCAGCACTCATCAAGTTTTCCAGTTCAGAATATCGAAAAACTCTATTTCTGTAGGAAGGTTGATGGCATTCAACAATTCCATAGCCTTGTAATGAATGAAACAATTTAGATACTGTATTAAAAGAGAATCCCAGTTTTCTTTCGGTAACTGTTATTGTTGTAACAGGAACACGCTTGAGATAATTATAAATTTCTAATATACTTTTAGGCGATTTACTAATCTCCATAAGTCGATGTTCATCCAGCGTAACGATGCGCTCGTATTGTGTCATTAACACGGCAGATTTTTTGGCTACTTCACCTATAGCGTTTACAAAGAACTTGATCCATCGGACATATCCTCCACTGTACTGTGTGGTCCGAAGCAAGTCGAAATACTCATTCTTATTGTGATACAGATACTCAGACAAGCATATTAGCGGCATTGCCTCTCCAATGGTATCTCGTAATACCATTGGCACAAGGATTCGTCCGATAATACCGTTATACCGTTCAAATGGATGGATCATTTCAAATTGGTAATGTACCAGTGCTGCCTTAATTAGTGGATCAGTATTATGGTCGTTATAGAGATACGCAGAAATATCAGCCAGTGCCGGGAGCACAGAATCCGGTGCTGTAGGGTTGTATCCTTTGAGATTCGTCTTTGCACCCAGCCAAAAGGTTTGATGATCCCTAACTTCTATCGGGTTATTCTCTGATTCTCCGTTAAGTGCGATACCGCAAATCCGGCTCAAGTCAGGAGCTGCGACTTCCATACTTTTTGCCGCCTTAAATGCCATTTCCAGGTTAGTGATCGGCGTTATATCACCTTTGCCGGTGCCGCGGATAGTGAGTATTTCTTTGAAATCGGGACCGTCGTAGTCGATCATATGGGAATAGGTACACTCTTTCAAAAGCATCAGCTCCGCAAATGCTTCTTTATTCGGAGCATACTTAACAAGCCCTTCCAGAAAGCCAATGTTCCTGTGGGCTTCAATCAGTAAAGCAGCCAATTCGTCATCCATCTGATACATATCCCCGCGCATCAAGGGGCGTGGGGTAAAGGAATAGAATGTAAGGCTTGGCTTTTCGGGATCAATATGTTCAGTGTAATCACCTGTGTAGGGCAGCATCGCATATACCTCAATAGCTAAAAGTCATTTTCAGTATATCATTGGTAGAGGGAATAGGAAAGCACCATTTCTAGATTTATCTCAAAAAATCAAGAAATAGTGCAATAAAAAGCAAAAATCAAGTTCCATGAATTAGCCACACCTTCGCCACCTTGGCATTGCAAAACGGCGTAGATGTGAAAACGGTGTCCGGGATGCTGGGCCACTTCTCCGCAGGATTCACCCTGGACACCTACGCCCATATCACCAGCGCAGCCCAGAGACAGGCAGCGCAGACGATGGGGAACGTGCTGGCGGGGACAATCCAGACTTGATTGTTGCTTGAAAACTTCTGCCTGGAGTTTTGTAAGGTTTCCAGAGTAATGGGGGCGT
>NZ_NFKG01000052.1:0-6730 GCF_002160275.1 Pseudoflavonifractor sp. An187
CCAGGGCAATACAAGGGAACCAACGGGCCGGGCAAGCCACGGCCCTTACCGCAGCGCAACAGGATGGTGCAGCAAAACCCCCGGCGGCGGGAACGCCGCTTCTCCAGGGCAGGCCCGGACTTGGAAACCACCTGGTGATAGGGCCAGCTGCCCAGGGTAGCCTGGTGTGGTGGCACAAACAGGGGCCACAGCAAGGGTGACGGGCCGAATTTCGTTTTGACGCAGTTCCAGCCCCGTACCCCAAGGGAGGTCCTTAGGGGGGAACGCCCTAAGCGGGTTTTGGTTTCTTTTGCCCGCTCAAAAGAAACCCCCAGCGGGAAGCGTCCCCACCAGGCTGGCAAGCCTGAACTAGGCCTTTTAGAAGAACAACCCCTAACGGCTGCCAGCTCCCCTGACTCAGGGGAGCCATTGGGCAAGACAAGGGCCTGTTGCAGCTGCAACAGGCCCTTGCAATGGGAAAAGGGGAATTACCGCTTGTTGGACTTGCGCCAGATGTGCATAGCCTCGGCAGCGGCAATCAGCTCGTCCCGGAACTGGGGAGCAGCCACGGAAATCAGGCCCTCGGCACGCTCCCAAGTGGTCTTGCCCTTGACATTGAACATGCCCTGCTCGGTGACCACATAGTGGAGGTTGCTCCGGGTGCAGGTGGCAATGGAGCCCTCAATGAGGGTGGGACGGATGCGGGACTTCACCTCGCCGGTGGCCTTATCCTTGAAGGTGGAGGAGCAGCAGATGAAGCTCTTACCGCCTTTGGAGAGGTAAGCGCCCATCACGAAGTCCTGCTGACCGCCAGCGCCGCTGATGTGGTGGATGCCGGAGGACTCAGAGGAGACCTGGCCGAAGAGGTCGATGTCCACCGCGCCGTTGATGGAGATGAAGTTGTCCAGGGTGGACATCCGGGCGATGTCGTTGGTGTAGTCCACGGGTGCGCTCATGCACTCGGGGTTGTTGTCCAGGAAGTCGTACAGCTCCTGAGTACCAGCGGCGAAGGCGTAGGTCTGGCGGCCCTGGTCGAAGTTCTTCCGGGCGCCGGTGATCTTACCGGCCTTGGTCATGGCCACAAAGGCGTCCACGTACATCTCCGTGTGCACGCCCAGGTCCTTCAGGTCGGACTGAGCAATCATCTGGCCCACAGCGCCGGGCATGGAGCCGATACCCAGCTGGAGGCAGGCTCCGTTGGGGATCTCGGCCACGATCTGACGGGCCACCGCCAGGTCGATCTCGGAGGGCTCGCTCAGGCCAGGCATGGTGCCGATGGTGCCGTTGGGGCCCTCCACAATGGCGTTGACCTGGGAGATGTGCACCCCGGTGTGGTAGCCGCCCAGGCAGCGGGGCATATTCTCGTTGACCTCCACGATGATGTGCTTGGCACGGGCACACATGTCATACAGGTGGGAGGCGTTGGGGCCGAAGTTGAAGTAGCCGTGCTGGTCCATGGGAGCCACCTGGAACATGGCCACGTCGATGGGGTCAATGCAGTCCCGGTAGTAGCCGGGCAGCTCGGAGTAGCGGATGGGGGCGTAGTAGGCCAGACCGATCTTGGCCATCTTCCGCTCGGTGCCGCCCATGTGCCAGGAGTTCCAGGTGAAGTGCTCGGCGGGATTCTCAATCTGGGCGATGGCGGGCATGTGCAGCAGAATGCCGCCCCGCACCTTCACGTCGTACAGCTCGCCCATGCGTCCGGCCAGAGCCTGGTCCAGCACCTCGGCGGTGTTGGTGCACCAGCCGTAGTCCACCCAGTCTCCGGACTTGACCACTTTCACCGCTTCTTCCGCGGTGGTGAGCTTCTGACGGTATTCTTCCTGATAGCTCATAAGATACCTCCAAAATAATGAAGAATGAAAAATGAAGAATGAAGAATTATGGTGTGCCGCTTCCAGCGGCACGGATTTGGATTTGTTGGGCGTAGGGGAGGGGCTTGCCCCTCCCGAATCCCCCAAGGCAATACCAGGGTAACCACGGGCCGGGCAAGCCACGGCCCCTACCACGGGGTACCCATCAAAGGAGATAATACTCAAACAAGGGTGTGGGGTGACCCCCCACACCCTTGTGTTGGTTCAGGTTATAAGATTAGACCTTCTCAAAAATGGTGGCAACGCCCATGCCGCCGCCGATGCACAGGGTGGCCAGGCCGCGCTTAGCCTCGTCGCGCTTGAGCATCTCGTGGAGCAGAGTGACGATGATACGAGCGCCGGAAGCGCCCACGGGATGGCCGATGGAGATGGCGCCGCCGTTGACGTTGACCTTGCTCATGTCGAAGCCCAGCTCACGGGCCACAGCGATGGACTGAGCGGCGAACGCCTCGTTGGCCTCCACCAGATCCACGTCCTCGATCTTCAGGTCGGCCTTGGCCATGGCCTGACGGGAAGCGGGCACGGGGCCCACGCCCATGATCTTGGGATCCACGCCGCCCTGGCCCCAGCTGACCAGCTTGGCCATGGGCTTCAGGCCGTACTTCTCCACAGCCTCGCCGGAGGCCAGCAGGATGGCGGCAGCGCCGTCGTTGATGCCGGAGGCGTTGGCAGCGGTCACGCGCTGCACGTGCTGCTTGGCATCGGCCTCGTGGACCTGGGTCACCTCAAAGGTGTGGACGATCTCGTCCTCCACGCCCTCGGGACCCACGGGGAAAGCGCCGCGCAGCTTGCCCACGGACTCCATGGTCACGCCAGCCTTGGGGAACTCGTCCACCTTGAACTCCACCATTTCCTTCTTCTTCTTCACCATGACGGGAACGATCTCGTCCACGAACTTGCCAGCGGCCTGAGCAGCCTCGGTCTTGTTCTGGGAGCTGACGGCGAAGGCGTCCATCTCCTCACGGGTGATGCCCCACACGTCGGCGATGTTCTCGGCAGTGGTGCCCATGTGGTAGTTGTTGTAGGCGTCCCACAGACCGTCACGGATCATGGTATCCACAACCTTCTTGTCACCCATGCGGGCGCCCCAGCGCTCGTTGGGCAGGGCGAAGGGAGCAGCGGACATGTTCTCGGTGCCGCCAGCCACGATCACGTCAGCGTCGCCAGCCAGGATGGCGCGAGCGCCCTCGATGACGGACTTCATGCCGGAGCCGCACACCATGCCCACGGTGTAAGCGGGGACGGAGTAGGGGATGCCGGCCTTCACGCTCACCTGACGGGCGGGGTTCTGGCCCTGGGCAGCAGTGAGGATGCAGCCGAACATGACCTCGTCCACCTGCTCGGGCTTCACGCCGCCACGGTTCAGAACTTCCTTGACCACGGTGGCGCCCAGGTCCACGGCGGGCACGTCCTTCAGGGAGCCGCCGAAGGAGCCGACAGCGGTGCGGCAGCAATTGACCACGTATACTTCTTTCATGATGTGTAACCTCCAGTATGATGTAAAATGATCTTCTTGGATGTCGTAGTTACCCCGATTATACCCGAAGATTGTGAAAAAATCAACAATACAATTTTGTAAAGTTCATAGAAAAAATTAGAAAAATGCTTGGTGGATTTCCACGGAAATTAGGCGAAATGAGAGGATACGTTAGACGAAGAGTGAAAAAATCTCTTTTCCACCTCTGTCACCACAACAGGAGTTATGGACAAAATCACCACGACCAGCCATTGCTGGAAGGTGAGAAAGGTGACGTGAAACACCCCCATCAAGGGGGGCAGCAGGAGGACAGCCAGCTGGAGGGCGGCGCCCACCACAAAGGCCTGGTTCATGGCGGGGTTGGTGAACACCCCCAGGGAGAGAAGGGACTGGTGCTCGCTGCGCACGTCAAAGGCGTGGAACAGCTGGCAGAAGGTGAGGGTGGCAAAGGCCATGGTGTTGGCGGTGGCGTCGGCGGTGGTGGGGTCGCCCAGCACGTACTCCCCCACAAAATAGGCCAGCAGGGTCAGCGCCCCCACCAGCGCCCCCTGCCAGAGAAGCCGGATGGTAAAGGCGGGGGTGAACAGAGGCTCGTGGGCCTTGCGGGGTGGCTTCTCCATCACGTCCGCCTCCACCGGCTCCAGGCCCAGGGCCAGGGCGGGGAGGGAGTCGGTGACCAGGTTGAGCCAGAGAAGCTGCACCGGCACCAGGGGGGCCTGGTGGAAGTGAAAGAGGGTGGCCAGAAACAGGGTCAAAATCTCCCCGATGTTGCAGGAGAGCAGGTAGTGGATGGACTTTTTGATGTTGGCGTAGATGCCCCGGCCCTGCTCCACGGCGTGGACGATGGTGGCAAAGTTGTCGTCGGTGAGAATCATGTCGGCGGCCCCTTTGGCCACGTCGGTGCCGGTGATGCCCATGGCGCAGCCGATGTCGGCGGCTTTCAGGGCGGGGGCGTCATTGACCCCGTCCCCGGTCATGGCCACCACGTACCCCTTGTTTTGCAGGGCCTGGACAATGCGCATTTTGTGTTCCGGGGACACCCGGGCGTACACGGTGAATTTGTCCGCCTCCTGCTCCAGCATCTCCTGGGGCATAAAGTCCAGGTCCGCCCCGGTGAGGGCCATGTCCCCCTCCCGAAAGATGCCCAGCTCCTTGGCGATGGCCACGGCGGTGAGTTTGTGGTCTCCGGTGATCATCACCGGGTGAATCCCCGCTTGAAAGCACTGGGCCACCGCCTGTTTGACCTCCACCCGGGGCGGGTCAATGAGGCCCATGAGCCCCACAAAGGTGAGATCGTGCTCCAAGAGGGCCTCCATGTCCCGGGGCGGCGGGATGACGTCCACATCCTTGTAGGCACAGCCCAGCACCCGCAGGGCGTTCTGGGCCATGGCGGCGTTGGCGCTCTCCACCTGCCGCAGGGTGGGCACGTCCAGGGGCACCGAGGCCCCGGCCAGGATGTGGGTACACCGGGACAGGAGCACATCCGGGGCCCCCTTCACCATCACCCGATACCGACCCCGCAGGGGGTGGACGGTGGTCATGAGTTTCCGCTGGGAATCGAAGGGAATTTCCGCCACCCGTGGCATTTCCTGTTCCAAAATCTCCTTGTCCAGCCCCTCTTCCAGGGCGGCGTCCACCAGGGCAGTCTCGGTGGGGTCCCCCAGCAGGTGGGGCACCCCGTCCGAGTCGTGGTTCAGAGTGGCGTCGTTGCACAGGGCCCCCACAATGAGGGCCTCCAGGCGGTGCTGTTCCCGGGCGGTCCAGATTTGCACCACCGTCATGCGGTTCATGGTCAACGTGCCCGTCTTGTCCGAGCAGATCACCCCGGCGCAGCCCAGGGTCTCCACCGCCGGGAGCTTTTTCACAATGGCGTGGTGGCGCACCATCCGCTGCACCCCCAGGGCCAGCACAATGGTGACAATGGCGGGCAGGCCCTCGGGGATGGCGGCCACCGCCAGAGCCACGGCGGTGAGGAACATGTCCAGCAGGGGGATGTGGTAGAGAAGGCCGATGCCGAACATCACCGCACACACCCCCAGGCAGGCAAAGGACAGGGTGGAGGAGATCTCCCCCATCTTCCGCTGGAGGGGGGTGGAGGGGTCGGACTGGTTGAGGAGCATCCCGGCGATGCGCCCCACCTGGGTGTCCATGCCGGTGGCGGTGACCACACAGGTGGCCCGGCCACTGGTGATGACGGTGGAGGAGATGACCATGTTGGACTGGTCTCCCACCTCGGTGTCCTCGGCCAGCACCGCCCCCGACTCCTTGGACACCGGCACCGACTCTCCGGTGATGGCGGACTCGTCCACCTTCAGGTTGGCACAGTGTAAAATGCGGCCATCGGCGGGCACCAGGTCCCCCGCCTCCAGCAGGATGATGTCACCAGGCACCAGCTGGCGGGTGTCCAGGCGCAGCGTCTGGCCGTCCCGCACCACCCTGGCCAGGGGGGCAGACATCTGTTCCAAGGCCTCCAGGGCCTTGTGGGCGCTGTTCTCCTGGGTGATGGAGATGACGGCATTCACCACCACAATGAGGAGGATGATCACCGCCTCAATCCAGTCCTCGCCGTGGGTGGAGATGAGGGAGAGGGCGGCGGCGAAGAGGAGCACCACAATCATGGGGTCTTTGAGCTGGAGGAGAAAGCGCAGAATGAGGGGGGTGGGTTTGGGCTTTTCCAGCTGGTTGGGGCCGTATTGCTGGAGGCGCTGGGCGGCTTGGGTGGAGGTGAGGCCCCGGCTGGAGTTGGTGTCCAGCTCCTGGAGGGCCTGGGCCGAGCTTTTGGTGTACCACTGGGTCATAACGATGCACTCCTTTGTTGTTCGGGTGCAGGGGAGGAGGGGACAAAAAAAGACCAATCCGCACGAAAATTGCGCGGATTGGTCTATATTTCTCTGTTCTCTGTGCCCGCTGCACGTCTTTTGTGGGTGCATTGTATCAGGGGCACACAGTGAGTGCAAGGGAAAAATGGCGAGGGGGGAAGGGGCAATGAATAGTGAAGAGTGAATAGTGAATAGTGAATAAGTATGGTGTGCCTGCGGCACGGATTTTATAAGGGAACACAGTCCCCGGCAGACCGCCGTAGGGGCCGGGCTTGCCCGGCCCGAAAACCCAGGGCAATGCCAGGGGAGCTGCGGGAGGGGCAAGCCCCTCCCCTACGCATAGCAAACCAAGAAATGCGGCAATGTTTTGGGCCTGCATTCTTCATTCTTCATTGAGTGCAAGGGAAAAATGGCGAGGGGGGAAGGGGCAATGAATAGTGAAGAGTGAATAGTGAAGAAGTATGGTGTGCCTGCGGCACGGATTTTATAAGGGAACACAGTCCCCGGCAGACCGCCGTAGGGGCCGGGCTTGCCCGGCCCGAAAACCCAGGGCCATGCCAGGGGAGCTGCGGGAGGGGCAA
>NZ_NFKG01000053.1:0-6418 GCF_002160275.1 Pseudoflavonifractor sp. An187
GACGCCACCGGATTCATCAATCTGTGGGGTCTGCCCGACACCGTGCAGGCGCTGCGGGAGCAGGGCAAGCTGTAATAATAGAGTGGCGTCGTCCTGCTCTGGCGGAGCCAGAGACGGCGCGAGTGCGCCGCCAATGGCCGTAGGCCATTGAAATCGCCGGAATTCACTTCTGGCGATTTGAGTGAAATCGAGGGGCCCCCGGCGAGTTTGCTCGCTGGGGAGGGACGCCACCGGATTCATCAATCTGTGGGGTCTGCCCGACACCGTGCAGGCGCTGCGGGAGCAGGGCAAGCTGTAATAACCTTTTTTGTAGAGGTGGGCTTTTCGCTCTCACCTCAGATGATCAAAACTCTCTTGGTATAGAGCCTCGCAGAGTTCCGTCACCCGCAGGTGATGGAATAAAATGAAATCCCGTCATTTCCGGGGACATGCGCATCGGAAATGACACTTCTCATGACGGGTGGGGTGACTTTTTCGTAAGAAATCGAACCCCATCCGTCATGCAATCCTTTCGCCAAAGAAGTCTTGGGACTTCTTTGGCATGTTGCGCAGGGGCGGCTTAGGCCGTCCCTGCGCTCCGACTATTTAGAAACATCGGAAGACTTCGGAGAAAATCCGTAAATTTTCGAGAAATTTCCGAAAGGCTGTGTTATTATGAAACTATGGGCAGGACGCTTCCAGAAGGAAACGGATACACAGGTCAATGACTTCAACTCCTCCATCACCTTTGACGCCCGCCTCTATGAACAGGACATCCGTGGCTCCATTGCCCACGCCACCATGCTGGGCCGTCAGGGCATCATTGAAGAGCACGAGGCGGAGAAGATTGTGGAGGGACTGAAGGCCATTTTGGAGGACATCGAGGACGAGAAGGTGGAGTTCTCTCTGGACAACGAGGACATCCACATGAACATCGAGGCCCTCCTCACCCAGCGCATCGGCCAGACGGGCAAGCGTCTGCACACTGGACGCAGCCGCAACGACCAGGTGGCCACCGACTTCCGCCTGTATGTGAAGGAGCAGATTCCCACCATCATCGACATGATTGTGGATCTGCAGAAGGTGCTCATCTGTAAGGCCAAGGCCAATGTACATACGGTGATGCCCGGCTACACCCACTTGCAGCGGGCCCAGCCCACCACCTTCGGCCACTATATGATGGCCTACGCCAACATGCTGCGCCGGGATGTGACCCGGCTGGAGGACTGCCTGGAGCGCATGGACGAGTGCCCCCTGGGCGCTGGCGCCCTGGCCACCTCCACCTATCCCGTGGACCGGTTCCAGACTGCCGCTGCCCTGGGCTTTGCTAAGCCCAGCGACAACTCCATGGACGCTGTGTCCGACCGGGACTATGCCATTGAGCTGCTGTCCGCCCTGTCCATCCTCATGATGCACCTGTCCCGGTTCTCTGAGGAGATCATTCTGTGGTGCTCCTGGGAGTTCAAGTTCGTGGACCTGGACGATGCCTACTCCACCGGCTCCTCCATCATGCCCCAGAAGAAGAACCCCGACGTGGCCGAGCTGGTCCGGGGCAAGACGGGCCGGGTGTACGGCTCCCTCATTACCCTGCTCACCGTGATGAAGGGTCTGCCCCTGGCCTACAACAAGGACATGCAGGAGGACAAGGAACCGGTGTTTGACGCCATCGACACCGTGGAGCTGTGCGTGCCCGTGTTCGCCGCCATGCTGGACACCCTGACCGTGCGGCCCAAGAACATGTCAAAGGCGGCCTCCGGCGGCTTCATCAACGCCACCGACTGCGCCGACTACCTGGTGAAGAAGGGCATGCCCTTCCGGGAGGCCTATATGATCGTGGGCCGCCTGGTGAATATGTGCATCAAGTCCGGGGAGAGCCTGGACACCCTGCCCTTGAAGGACTTCCGCTCCATCAGCGCCCTGTTTGACGAGGACGTGTACGAGGCCCTCCAGCTCAAGACCTGTGTCAACGGCCGCACCGTGTACGGCGGCCCCTCGGAGGAGTCTGTCAACCAGCAAATTCAGCTCATGGAGGAGTTTGTCGCCCTCCACAGTCCAAAGCAATAAGGAGAGATTGCATATGAAAACCATTTCCGGCGGTGTCACCGCCCCCAAAGGCTTCCGGGCCGCTGGGGTGTACTGCGGGGTCAAGGCCAGCCATGCAGGGGTGCCCGGCACCCAAGGCAAGCCCGACCTGGCCATGATTGTGTCCGACTGCGAGTGTACCGCCGCCGCCACCTATACCCTCAACCGGGTGAAGGCCGCCCCTCTCTATGTGACCATGGGCCACCTGGAGGACGGGGTGTGCCGGGGCATTGTGGCCAACAGCGGCAACGCCAACGCCTGTGCCCCTCTCAGCCACGAAAACGCCGAGAAGATGTGTGAGCTGGCCGCCGCCGCCACCGGGCTCAAGCCCCAGGACTTTGCCGTGGCCTCCACCGGCGTCATCGGCCAGACCCTGAACATCGCCGCCATCCAGCGGGGGATGCCTCAGGTGGCCGGGGAGCTGTCCTACGAGGGCTCCGACGCCGCTGCCCACGCCATCATGACCACCGACACGGTGAAAAAGGAGATCGCCGTCACCGTCACCATCGGCGGCAAGCCGGTGACGGTGGGCGCCATCGCCAAGGGCTCCGGCATGATTCACCCCAACATGGGCACCATGCTGTGCTTTATCACCACCGACTGCGCCATCACCTCCGAGATGCTCTCTGACGCCCTCCACGACATTGTGCCCCGCACCTTCAACCGGGTCACGGTGGACGGGGACACCTCCACCAACGACATGTGTGTGGTGCTGGCCAACGGCATGGCAGAGAACACTCAGATCGAGTGGAAGGACGACGACTACACCCTCTTCTACAAGGCCCTGTACCAGGTGTGCGAGGCCATGGCCCGTTCCATCGCCGGGGACGGCGAGGGCGCCAGCCGCCTCATCACCTGCACCGTCACCGGGGCACGCAGCGAGGAGACCGCCGAGCGTTTGGCCAAGGCCGTGGTGGGCTCCTCCCTGGTGAAGGCCGCCATGTTCGGCGCGGACGCCAACTGGGGCCGGGTGCTGTGCGCCATGGGCTACTCCAAGGCCCCCTTCCGCCCGGAGTATGTGGATGTGTCCTTCTCCTCCGACCAGGGCGAGATTCTGGTGTGCCAGCATGGCACCGGGGTGGACTTTGACGAGGACCTGGCCAAGAAGATTCTGAGCCAGGACGAGGTGGTTATCGCTGTCAACCTCCACGAGGGAGACGACCAGGCCACCTGCTGGGGCTGCGACTTGACCTATGAGTATGTAAAAATCAACGGAGATTACCGCTCCTGATAAAAACGAAGGTGCTGAACATGGCTTATACACTGGCAGACCGGGCCCAAGTGCTGGCTGAGGCTCTGCCCTACATTCAGAAATACAACGGCAAGACCATTGTGGTGAAGTACGGCGGCAACGCCATGATCTCTCAAGAGCTGCGCTGCGCCGTCATTTCCGACATCATCCTCCTGTCCCTGGTGGGTCTCCACGTGGTGGTGGTCCACGGGGGCGGCCCCGAGATCAACCAGATGCTCAAGCGCCTGGGCAAAGAGGGGAAGTTCGTGGACGGCCTGCGCTACACCGACGAGGAGACCATGGACGTGGTGCAGCAGGTGCTGTGCGGCAAGGTGAACAAGGACCTGGTGGCCACCCTCAACCGTATGGGCGGCCGGGCCCTGGGGCTGTGCGGCATGGACGCCCAGCTGTTCCAGGCGGTGCAGCTGAGTGATAAGTACGGCCTGGTGGGTGAGATCACCGGGGTGGACCCCAAGGTGGTGCAGGACGCCCTGGCCCAGGGGTATATCCCTGTGGTGTCCACCGTGGCCCAGGGCACCGACGGCAATACCGCCTACAACATCAACGCCGACACCGCCGCCGCCAAGCTGGCGGTGGCTCTGGGGGCGGAGAAGCTGGTGCTGCTCACCGACGTGCGGGGCCTGCTGCGAGACCCCAAGGATGAGTCCACCCTCATCCATTCCGTGGGAGTGTCTGAGATTCCCGGCCTCATCAAGGACGGTATCATCAGCGGCGGCATGATCCCCAAGATCGACTGTGCCGTGGAGGCGGTGCGCTCGGGGGTCAACTCCACCGTCATCCTGGACGGACGCATTCCCCACTCTATTTTGATCGAATTGCTCTCCGACGACGGAGCGGGCACCATGCTGGTGCGATAAAGGAGGAGAAACCCATGAACACTCAACAGCTGATGGACTTGGACCATCAATACCTGGTACAGACCTATGGCCGCAACCCCATTGCCCTGGACCACGGGCTGGGGGCCACCCTATATGACTTGGAGGGGAAGGAGTACATCGACTTCGCCTCTGGCATCGGCGTGCTGTCCCTGGGCACCGCCCACCCCAAGTGGCTGGCAGCGGTGACCATGCAGGCGGCCAAGCTGGGCCACGCCTCCAACCTGTACTACACCCAGCCCTACGCCCAGTTGGCGGAGAAGCTGTGCACCCGGTCCGGCATGTCCGCCGCCTTCTTCGGCAACTCCGGCGCCGAGGGCAACGAGGGTATCATCAAGCTGGCCCGCAAGTATTCCTTTGACAAGTACGGCAAGGGGAGAGGCACCGTGATCACCCTCAACCGCTCCTTCCACGGCCGCACCATCACCACTCTGGCCGCCAACGGCCAGGAGGTGTTCCACCAGTATTTCTTCCCCTTCACGGAAGGATTCCGCAGCGCCGACCCCACCATGGAGGCCATCCAGGAGGTGGCGGGCCACGACGTGTGCGCGGTGCTGCTGGAGCTGGTGCAGGGCGAGGGCGGCGTGCTGCCCATGGACAAAGAGTTTGTCAAGCAGCTGGCCCAGCTGTGTGAGAAGCGGGACTGGCTGCTGCTGGTGGACGAGGTGCAGACGGGCATTGGCCGCACCGGCACCCTCTTTGCCTTCCAGCAGTACGGCATTCAGCCCGACGCCTGCTCCTTTGCCAAGGGCATTGCCGGGGGCCTGCCCATGGGCGGCTTCCTGGTCAACGAGAAGTGCCGCAACATTCTGGGCCCCGGCACCCACGGTTCCACCTTTGGCGGCAACCCGGTGAGCGCCGCCGCTGGCTGCGCCGTGCTGGAGGTGCTGGACGACGCCACCATCGCCCAGGTCAAGGAAAAGGGCGCTTACATCCGCCAGTCCATTGAGGACATGCATCTGCCCTGCCTGGGTAAGACCCGGGGCCTAGGGCTGATGATTGGCATTGATGTGGCGGAAGGCTACAACAACAAGGAACTGTGCGCCAAGCTCAACGTGGCCGGGCTGCTCACCCTCACCGCCGGAACCGGGCTGCGGTTCCTGCCCCCGCTGCTCATCACCCAGGAGGAGATGGACAAGGGCCTGAGTGTGTTCCACGACGTGCTGTCCAAGGTATAATATGGTTCCCAGGGAGGTTCGAAGAATGAAAAAGGATTTACTCAAGCTGTTGGATTTGAGCGGGGAGGACATCAAGGAGATTCTGGACACCGCCGACCAGATGAAGTACAGCCAGAAGCATGGCATTCCCCACGATGCGCTGCGGGGCAAGACCCTGGCCATGATCTTTGAGAAGAACTCCACCCGCACCCGTGTCTCCTTTGAGGTGGGCATGTACCAGCTGGGCGGCCACGCCCTGTTCCTCTCCGGCAAGGAGAGTCAGATTGGCCGAGGCGAGCCCATTGAGGACACTGCCCGGGTGCTGGCCCGCTACTGCGACGGCATCATGATTCGAACCTACTCCCAGGAGGAGGTGGAGGCTCTGGCCAAGTACGCCTCCATCCCCGTCATCAACGGCCTCACGGATTTTGCCCACCCCTGCCAGGTGCTGGCGGATCTGATGACCATCCGGGAGAAGATGACCCGGCTGGAGGGCCTGAAAATGGCCTTTGTGGGGGACGGCAACAACATGGCAAACTCCCTCATCGTGGGCGGCCTCAAGTGCGGCATGGATGTGTCCGTGGCCTGCCCCCAGGGGTATGACCCGGACCCCCGGGTGCTGGACTTTGCCGCCACCGTGGAGGGGCCCAAGTTCCAGCTGTGCCGCAAGCCGGAGGACGCCGTGGTGGACGCCGACGTGGTGATCACCGACGTGTGGGCCTCCATGGGCCAGGAGGAGGAGCGGGCAGAGCGGGCAAAAGCGTTTGCCGGGTACTGCATTGACGACAAGCTCCTGTCTCTGGCCAAGCCCGGGTGCATGGTGCAGCACTGTCTGCCCGCCCACCGGGGGGAGGAGATCACCGCCGAGGTGTTCGAGGCCCACGCCGACGAGATCTTCGAGGAGGCGGAGAACCGGCTCCACGCCCAGAAGGCGGTTATGTACCTGCTGATGAAATAAAAAATAGGCCTGTTGCAAAATAGGCCAGAACAACAAAACGAGAGGCTAACCTTTTTGGGGGTTGGCCTCTCGTTTCATTTGCTGTACAATTTGTTTATGCAGACAAATTATAACA
>NZ_NFKG01000054.1:0-5371 GCF_002160275.1 Pseudoflavonifractor sp. An187
CCGCTGTGGCTGCCCTCAGCGATGCCATGAACGGCCTCACCGCCGGTGGCGCTCCCGAGGCCACCCAGAAGCCTGAGAACAACGTGCCCCAGACCGGGGACAACGCCCAGCTGGGTCTGGTGTTCGGCGTCCTGGTGCTGTCCGCCGCCGGACTGGCTGCTGTGGTGACGATGCGCCGCCGTCGCAGCTAATTGTCAATCAAGTAAAAAAGTACGGTCAGAGAAATCTGGCCGTACTTTTTTCATGGATATGGGAAGCATACGATTGTTTTTTCTCTGGTGCGGGCTTGCCAGCCCAGGGGACGCGCTCCCCGCTGGGGGTCCATTTTGAGTGGCCAAAATGGACGAAAAGCCACAAAAGGGGCCCGCCCCTTTTGAAACCCCAATGATTTGATTTTGTTTTGTGCGTGGGGCCGTAGTCGGCCCTGGTCCCGGTGGGGTCACATAGATGGCACATAACCTCTCAGGGGTCTACCTACTCCGCTGGCAGATCTCCCTTTCATCGCCAGGGCCTCAAGTCTGGGTGGTGTGGGGCCGATTCCCGGCCGCCGTCGGCCGGGTGGACCAGAAAGGGCCGAAATCTGGAGAAACGTGCACTCTCCCAGCAGGAATAGAGAAAAACAGAGCGTTGTTCTTTCTTGGTATGGCATTGGCTTTCGGCCCGGCCTGAGAACCATCGCAGGTCCAGCCTCGTACCCCAGGGAGGTCCTTAGGGGGGAACGCCCTAAGCGATTCTTTCCCCGATTTCTCATCGGGGAGAAATCGGGCATAAGCGGAGCGTCCCCACCGGGGGCGCAGGTCTACACCTGAGAGGTTGGCGGAGTACAATCCCTCCGGGTGGGGTTGCGTTTTTCCTAGAAGTATGCTATGATATTGAAAATGGAAAAATCTCCGCTGAACGCGGACAAACGAGGTAATTTTTGTATGAGTTGCGAGTGTAAATTTGTAGCACCGAAATTGGAGGACCGCCAGTGGGCGGCCCCCCTGTTCCAGAAAACCGGCAGCATGGGCTGTCAGTACAACTTCAACAGCATGTATCTGTGGAGTGGCGCCTATCCCCAGCAGTATTGCCGGGTGGGTGACCGGGTGGTGGTGCGCCTGCTGGGCGGCCTGGGGGAGAGCTTCCTCTTCCCCCCTGGGACAGGCCCTCTGGCCCCTGCCCTGGAGGTGATGGAGGACAACGCCAAATCCCTGGGGGTGCCCCTGGTGATGGTGTGCGTCACCCCCGACCAGAAAGAGCAGCTGGAGGCGGAGTTCCCCGGCCGCTTCACCTTTGAGGAGGACCGGGACAGCTTCGACTACCTGTATGACGTGAACAAGATGGCGGACCTGCCCGGCAAGAAGCTGCACCAGAAGCGCAACCACATCCGCCGCTTTGACGACAACAACCCGGACTGGATGTTCCACCCCATCACCAAGGACAACATGCACCTGTGCCTGGAGATGGAGAAGGAGTGGGCCAACCTCAAGGACGCCAACGAGGACAAGAGCCTCAGCGCCGAGACGGTGGCCATCATCGAGGCCCTGTACCAGATGGACGCCCTGGAGATGGAGGGCGGGGTCATCACCGCCGGAGGCCGTCCCGTGGCCTTCTCCCTGGGCAGCCTCACCACTCCCGAGTGCTTCAACGTCCACTTTGAAAAGGCCTTTGCCGACATCCAGGGCTCCTACCCCACCATTGCCCGGGAGATGGCCCGGATGGTGCGGGAGCGCCACCCGGAGGTGAAGTGGCTCAACCGGGAAGACGACATGGGCCTGGAGGGGCTGCGGAAGGCCAAGCTGTCCTATTACCCTGAACTTCTCCTGGAGAAGTACACCGTGCGGGAGCAGAGTCATGGCTGAGTGCAGACACGCCCGGCCCCAGGAGCGGGAACAGACCCACCAGCTGTGGCGCAAGGTGTTCGGGGACGAGCCCCAGGCCCAAGAGGCCTTCTATGACCTGTGCGCCCCCCAGGGGCCCCTGGTGCTGGTGGAGGAGGGACAGGTGGAGAGCATGCTGGTGCTCACCCCCGTGTCCCTGGCCTGTCCCGCAGCCGCCCCCTGCCAAGGAACCTATCTGTACGCCCTGGCCACCAACCCCCACAGCCGGGGCAAGGGGTACGCCGCCCAACTCATGGACGCCGCCGCCCAGTGGACCGCCGACCAGGGGATGGACTTTGTGTGCACCGTCCCCGCCGCCCCCTCTCTGTTTCAGTTTTTCGGCAAAAACAGCTTTGAGCCCGCCTTTTACCACCTGCGCACTCCCCTCCCCGCCCCCCAGGAGGGGCCGTGGCAGGAGCTGACTCCCCAGGAGTATGTGGCCCTGCGGGAGGAGCTGCTGGGGGGCATCCCCCACATCGTCCACACCCCCGGCCAGGCCGCCTTTGAAGGCCAGCTCCACGGCACCCTCTACCGCCTGGACCTGACCCACGGCCCGGGCTGCGCCGTGGTGGAGGACTGGGGGAAGTTCCACATCGTCAAGGAACTGCTCTGCCTCCCCGGAGACGAGGAGGAGGGGGGCCGCCGAGTCGCCCACCTGTGCCACGGCCCGGGCGAGCTGCGCACCCCCGCCGGCCGGGCGGAAGGGGCCCCCTTTGGGGCCATCCGGTGGCTCACCGAGCCCCCCGCTCTCTGGCAGCAGACCCGCCGGGGCTACCTGGGACTGGCCCTGGACTGAGGGTTATGCAGGAAACTTGCATAAAAATGAATATACATTCATATCTATCCGGTCATTTTGGATAAAATACAGGAATATTCCGGTTTCCTCTTGCATTATATTCATTTCGGCGATATAATCATGGCAATCACTTCCCCCGGATGGGGCAGCTAAGACATGAAATGGATTTGAGGAGACGGATAAATATGAAAGTTTGGAAAAAGATTGCAGCCATGGCCATGGCCATTGGCATGGTGGCCTCTCTGGCCGCCTGCGGCAACACCAGCAGCAAGCAGGAGGGCGACGACTCCGGCCTGAAGACCGTGGAGAGCGGCAAGCTGCACATGTCCACCAACGCCCAGTTCCCCCCCTATGAGATGACCACCGACGACGGCGGCTTCGAGGGCATTGACGTGGAGGTGGCCCAGGCCATCGCCGAGAAGCTGGGCCTGGAGCTGGTGGTGGATGACATGGGCTTTGATGCCGCCCTCACCGCCGTCCAGACCGGCCAGAGCGATATGGCTATGGCTGGTATCACCGTCAACGACGACCGTCTGAAGGTCATGGACTTCTCCGACAGCTATGCCACCGGCGTGCAGGTGGTCATCGTCAAGGAGGGCTCCTCCATTCAGACCGTGGACGACCTGGCCAACGCCAAGATGATCGGCACCCAGAAGGGTACCACCGGATACATTTACTGCTCTGCTCCTGTGGAAGAGGACGGCTACGGTGAGGACCATGTCACCGGCTATGACAGCGGCGCTCTGGCTGTCATGGCTCTGATGAACGACCAGGTGGACGCCGTGGTCATCGACAACGAGCCCGCCAAGGCCTTTGTGGAGGCCAATGAGGGTCTGAAGATTCTGGACACCGAGTTCGCCGTGGAGGACTACGCCATCGGCGTGGACAAGGGCAACACCCAGCTGCTGGATGCCATCAACGGCGCGCTGAAGGAGCTCATTGCCGACGGCACCGTTCAGTCCATCGTGGACAAGTACATCACCGCAGAGTAAGAACGAGAGAAATTGAAGAAGGGCGGCCCCCTGTGCCGCCCTTCTTTCCTTCTTGAGGAAAGGAGCAGGTTTTATGTTATATAGGCTGATTGACTGGCTCAATGAGCTGGGACCACGTTTTTACACAGCCTTTCTCGAAGCAGACCGCTGGAAGCTTTATTTGCAGGGCCTGGGCCGCACCCTGGAGATGACCTTGGTGGCCCTGGTCATGGGCGTCATCCTGGGCGTAGTGGTGGCCGTGATACGAGCTGCCCACGACCAACAGCGGGCCGGACGGCGGAAACATCCCCTGCTGGCCATTTTAAACTTCATTTGTAAGATCTACACCACCGTCATCCGGGGCACCCCCATGATGGTGCAGCTGCTCATCTGGACCTTTGTCATCTTCCCCAGCATCCGGGACAAGATTCTGGTGGGTATCATCGGCCTGGGCATCAACTCCGGCGCCTATGTGGCGGAGATCGTCCGGGGCGGCCTGATGAGCGTGGACGGAGGCCAGATGGAGGCCGGCCGCTCTCTGGGCCTGGGCTATCTGGATACCATGCGTTTTATCGTGGTTCCCCAGGCATTTAAGAACATTCTGCCCTCTCTGGGCAACGAGCTGATTACCTTGTTCAAGGACACCTCCCTGGTCCAGGCCATCGGAGGCATGGAGCTGGTGTACTATGCCAGCACCATCGGAGGCCGTACCTTCGACTACATGCCCCCCTACATCGGCATTGCCGTGATGTATCTGTGTATTGTGGTGGTGCTCACCTGGCTCCAGGGTAAACTGGAAAGGAGGCTGCGTCAAAGTGATCGACGTTAAAAACTTATCCAAGTCCTTTGGCAACCACCTGGTGCTGGACAATTTGAACCAGCATATCTATCCCGGTGAAAAAGTGGTGGTACTGGGCCCCTCCGGCTCGGGCAAGTCCACCTTCCTGCGCTGCCTGAACCTGTTGGAGACCCCTACCGCCGGCACCATCACCTTTGACGGCACCGACATCACCGACCCCAAGTGCGACATCGACCAGGTGCGGCAGCACATGGGCATGGTGTTCCAGCACTTCAACCTGTTCCCCAACATGACCATCCGCAAGAACATCACCCTGGCTCCGGTGCGCACCCGTCGCATGAGCCAGCAGGAGGCGGACGACACCGCCACCCAGCTGCTGCGCCGAGTGGGTCTGGAGGAGAAGGCGGACGCCTATCCCAACCAGCTCTCTGGCGGCCAGAAGCAGCGCATCGCCATCGTGCGGGCCCTGGCCATGCGGCCCAAGGTGATGCTCTTTGACGAGCCCACCTCCGCTTTGGACCCTGAGATGGTGGGCGAGGTGCTGGATGTCATGAAGCAGCTGGCCGACGACGGCATGACCATGGTGGTGGTCACCCACGAGATGGGCTTTGCCCGGGAGGTGGGCAGCCGGGTGCTGTTCATGGACGGCGGACACATCCTGGAGGAGAACAAGCCCCAGGAGTTCTTTGCCAACCCCAAGCATCCCCGCACCATCGAGTTTTTGTCCAAAGTTCTGTAAGATAAGCCCCTTCTCTCTGCCTCAGGGTGGAGAGAAGGGGCTTTTGCCATGCCCAAAGGCTCCCCCTGTGCAAGGGGTTGTTCTTCTAAACGGCATCGTTCAGGCTTGCCAGCCTGGCAGGGACGCTCCGCTGGGGTAACTTTCTGACTGGGCAGAAAGTTACCAAAGACCCACCAAAGGCGGGGCCTTCCCCCGCCTTGTGGAATC
>NZ_NFKG01000055.1:0-4996 GCF_002160275.1 Pseudoflavonifractor sp. An187
CTGGGGGATTCGGGAGGGGCAAGCCCCTCCCCTACACCCAACAACGCAAGAAATTCGGCAATGTTCAGGGGCTTTTTGCGCCCGGCCCCCGGCAACTGGGAACAGTTGCATACCAGGGTAAGGCTCTGGGGGTAGAAGTGCTCTCTGTCAGAGAAGCAGGCACCTTCTGTAGAATGTCCACGCCATCTATGTGACATGAACTAGGCCAAGGGCCGAACAGAGAAGAGCGCAGGCGCACCCCCCGTATCGGCGGGGTGGATTCCACAAGGCGGGGGAAGGCCCCGCCTTTGGCGATTCTTTCCCCGATTTCTCATCGGGGAGAAATCGGGCCCAGCGGAGCGTCCCCGGCGTGGACGGTGGTTTTCACCACAGAAATCGGAGAAGAACAGGCCCTCTCGGTCAGCTTTTGGGCAGATGACTCCCTTCATGCAAGGGGGCCATTTGTCAGGCCGTCACCCGGGTGCCGCACTTTCCCGCCAGGGCCTCCAGCCCCCGGTCCAGGCTGGTGATGATGGCGGTCCGGCCCCGGGCGGAGCGGGCAAACTGAATGGCCGCTTTCACCTTGGGCAGCATGGAGCCCTCCCCAAAGTGCCCCTGGTGGGCGTACTGCTCCAGGGTCTCCGCCTTCACCTCGCCCAGGTCCTCCTGTTGGGGGGTACCGAAGTGGAGGGCCACAGCGGGCACCTCGGTGAGAATCATCAGCACGTCCGCCTCCATCTCAATGCCCAGACGGCAGGCGGCCAGGTCCTTGTCGATGACGGCGGCCACCCCTTCCAGGTGTCCGTCCGCCCCCTCCACCACCGGCACGCCCCCGCCGCCGCAGGCGATGGTGATGGTGGTGTTCCACAGCCTTTTCATGGTTCCAATCTCCACAATGCGCTGCGGGCTTGGCGAGGGCACCACCCGGCGGTACCCCCGCTGGCCGTCTTGGCGCATGTGATAGCCCCGCTCCCGGGTGAGGGTGTCCGCCTGGGCCTGGGTGTAAAAGGGCCCGATGGGCTTGGTGGGGTTGGAAAAGGCGGGGTCCTGGGGGTCCACCACCACTTGAGTCACCACCGTCACAACTGGGATGTTCTTACCCTGGGCCCGCAGGGCGGCGGTGAGGGTTTGCTGGATGTGGTAGCCGATATACCCCTGGCTCATGGCCCCGCACACGTCAAAGGGCATGGGGGGCGTCACGTCACGGGCGGTCTCGCTGGCCAGGAGGATGCGCCCCACCTGGGGGCCGTTTCCGTGGACGATGGCCAGCTCATACCCGGATACCGACAGCTGGGACAGCTGCTGGGCGGTGCGCTGGAGCACCTGGTGTTGAGACTGGGCGGTGGGGGGGAGCTGTTTGTCCTCCAGGGCGTTGCCCCCCAGGGCCACCACCACTTTGGTGGCCCCCCTCATAGGGTTGCCACCAGAATGGCACGGATGGCGTGCATCCGGTTTTCCGCCTCGTCAAACACCACCGAGTGACGGGAGCGGAACACCTCGTCGGTGACCTCCCGGATGTCCACCCCCTTGTCCATCCACTCCTTGGCCAGCTTGGTGTCGAAGTTGTGGAAGGAGGGCAGGCAGTGCATGAAGATCACCTCGGGATTCCCCGTGGCGGCCAGCATGGTGTGGTCGATGCGGTAGGGGGTGAGCAGCTTGGCCCGCTGAGGGATGAGCTCCTCCTCCCCCATGGAGGCCCAGATGTCCGAGTAGAGCACGTCCGCCCCCTTCAACGCGTTGGGGTCGCAGGTCAGGGTGATGTTGGCCCCGGAGATGGCCCCCTCCTGCTTGCAGGCCTCCAAAATGGTCTTGTCCGCCCCGTCAATGAGCTCCTGGGGCCCGTAGCCCACAAAGTCCACCCCCATCTTGCAGCAGCCGAACATCCAGGCATAGCACATGTTGTTGCGCACGTCCCCCACAAACACCACTTTGCAGTCCTTGAGAGGCTTGTTGATGTGCTCCTCCATGGTCATCATGTCTGCGATGATCTGGGTGGGGTGGTCCAGGTCGGTGAGGCCGTTGTACACCGGCACCCCGGAGTATTTGGCCAGGGTCTCCACGTTGGCCTGGTCGTAGCCCCGGTACTCGATGCCGTCAAAAAAGCGGCCCAGTACCTTGGCGGTGTCCTCCATGGACTCCTTTTTCCCCATCTGGGAGGAGCCGGGGTCCAGGTAGGTCACCCGGCCCCCCTCCTCGGCCATGGCTACCTCGAAGGAGCAGCGGGTGCGGGTGGAGGTCTTTTCAAAGAGCAGCACGATGTGCTTGCCCTTCAAAGCCTCCCCGTGGAGTCCCATCTGCCGCTTGGCCTTCAGGGAATGGCCCAGGTCCAACAGGTAGCGGATTTCCTGGGCGGAGAGGTCCATGAGGGTGAGGAAGGATTTGCCTTTTAGATTGACTGCCATGGTTGTGATCTCCTTTGCAACATAGATTAGATGGCGCCCCGTACCAGGGGCATGGTCATACACCGGGGGCCGCCCCGGCCCCGGGATAGCTCGCTGCTGGGAATGGTGAGCACCTCAATGCCCGCCTCCTCCATGACCCGGTTGGTGACATGGTTGCGGGAGTAGGCCACCACCCGGCCGGGGGCCAGACAGAAGGTGTTGGAGCCGTCGTTCCACTGCTCCCGGGCGGCGTCGATCACCGAGTTGCCGCCGCACTTGAGGAGGGTGACGGAGTCCAAGTTCAAATGCTCTTTCAGGATGTTTTCCAGGCTGTCCTCCTCCTCGGTGATGGACAGGTGGGACCCCTCCTCCAGCTCCAGCACGAAGAGGCGCAGGTGGGAGGAAATGCCCGGGTGCATGGTGAATTTGTCGTGGTCCACCATGGTAAACACCGTGTCCAGGTGCATGAAGGCCCGGTTTTTGGGGATGTCAAAGGCCAGCACCTTGGTAAAGCCCACCTGGGGGGAGAGAAGCCGTTTGGCCAGCTGTTCAATGGCCCAGGGCTGGGTGCGCTGGGAGATGCCGATGGCCACCACCTGGGGGGAGAGCACCAGGATGTCGCCCCCCTCCATGGAGGCGGGGGCGGCCCGGTCGTAGTACACCGGGGTGCCCTTGTACTGGGGGTGGTGGGCGAAGATATACTGGGCGAAGAGGGTCTCCCGCCGCCGGGTGACGGTGTGCATTCGGTGGATGGTTACCCCGTTGCCCATGGCGGCGAAGGGGTCCCGGGTAAAGTACAGGTTGGGGATGGGGTCCAGGACAAAGGGATAGTCGTCTTCCAGGTAGTCGGTGAGGTTTTTCCGCCCGTAGCCCCGCACCTGGGCCTTGCGCAGCCCCGCCATCATGGCCGAGACCATGTTGTGGGTGGACATGGACAGAAAGTGGTCGGCGATCATGGCGGTGCGCTTGGTGCCCCGCACCCCCGCCTCGGCGATATACGCCCGGACAAACTGCTCCTTCACCGCTCCGTCGGTGAGGGACTCGCTCACCAGGTCGGTGAGGTACACCACCTCCACGCCGTTGTCCCGCAGCAGCCCACAGAAGGCGTCGTGCTCCTCCTGGGCGATTTTCAGATAGGGGATGTCGTCGAAGAGCAGGCGCTCCAGATACTCCGGCATCAGGTTTTCCAGCTCGCCCCCGGGGCGGTGGAGCAGCACCCGCTTCAAGGGGCCAATTTCGCTTTTGATGTCAATGGCCGGCTGACCCATGCAATCACTCCTTTGGGTTTCACTTGCATGGATAGGGTTTCCCATGGGAGAAAAAGTATGCAAAAAAAATCCTGTGGCCCTCTTTTGAGGGCCACAGGAAATGATCAGGGGAATATGGGGAGATGCGGAACGATTAGCGGCGGCGGCGACGGACAGCCACTGCGCCGACTCCAGCCAGGGCCAGCACGCACACCGCCAGGATACCCACATACACAGTCAGGTGGCTGTGGTCGCCGGTGGACGGGACAGTGCTGCCGGCCTGGGGCTGGGTGCTGGGCTGGGTGCTGGGCTCAGTGCCAGGCTCAGTGCCAGGCTCAGTGCCAGTGGCGGGAATGGTCTCCGTGGCACCCAGGGCGCCGCACACGGTGCATTCCTGGTGACGGCTGCCTGCCTGGGTGGCAGTGGGCTCCTGGTCCACCACCCACTCATAGGAGTGGCCCAGAGCCGCCACGGGGGTGTCGGTGTAGGTGTCACCGCACACCGAGCAGGTGTGGGTGGTGTATCCATCCTGGGTGCAGGTGGGGGCGGTGACTGTGTCCACATAGTGGTGGCTGGCGGGGATCACCTCATCCCGGGTCTCGCCGCAGACGGTGCAGGTGTAGCGCATGGTGCCGCTTTCTGTGCAAGTGGCGGGGGTGATGACAGTGCCCTGGTCCCAGGTGTGGCCGGTGGCGGGGATGGTCTGGACATCGGTGACGGCATCGCACTGAGAGCAGTGGATGGACTTGCTGCCGTCCTGAGTGCAGGTGGGAGCCTGATCCACGGTGTAATCATCCTCCCAGGAGTGGCCGGTGGGATCGACGCCCCGGGTCTCGGTATAGCCGCAGACGGAGCAGGAGCGCTGCTCACTGCCGCTCTGGGTGCAGGTGGGAGAGGTGACGGTGGTCCAGGGGCCAAAGGTGTGACCGGTGGCGGGAATCACCTCGTCCCGGGTCTCGCCGCAGACGGTGCAGGTGTAGCGCATGGTGCCGTTTTCTGTGCAGGTGGCAGGGGTGAGGACAGTGCCCTGGTCCCAGGTGTGACCAGTGGCGGGGATCACCTCATCCCGGGTCTCGCCGCAGACGGTGCAGGTGTAGCGCATGGTGCCGTTTTCCGTGCAGGTGGCGGGGGTGAGGACAGTGCCCTGGTCCCAGGTGTGACCAGTGGCGGGAATCACCTCATCCCGGGTCTCGCCGCAGACGGTGCAGGTGTAGCGCATGGTGCCGTTTTCCGTGCAAGTGGCGGGGGTGAGGACAGTGCCCTGGTCCCAGGTGTGGCCAGTGGCGGGGATGGTCTGGACATCGGTGACGGCATCGCACTGAGAGCAGTGGATGGACTTGCTGCCGTCCTGAGTGCAGGTGGGAGCCTGATCCACGGTGTAATCATCCT
>NZ_NFKG01000056.1:0-4304 GCF_002160275.1 Pseudoflavonifractor sp. An187
GCATACAGTGCCCCCAAGGCCGCCCCCAGGGCGATTGGCTGGGGCGGGCCTGCGCCGATGGCGCATCGCCCTGGGGGCGGCCTTGGGGGCACTGTATGCGGTGGCCCTCTTTCTCCCCGGTATGGGGTGGCTGTCCATGCTGCCCTGCAAGCTGGCGGTGGCGGTGGTGATGGTGCTATGTGCCTACGGGGGAGAGGTGCGGCTGTGGCGGGTGCTGGGTCTGTTCTTCGCCGCCTCTGCGGCACTGGCCGGGGCGGTGCTGGGGTTTGAGTGGCTGGGGAATACCACCCTGACCCTGCAATCTGGAGTGCTGTACACGCAGATGGACCTGAGACTGTTGCTGGTGGTCTTTCTGGCGTGTTATTTTGTGTTCTCTCTGCTGCTGCGGCGGCTGGGTGCCCACACAGGGGCAGAGCTGGTACATATGGAGCTGACATTTTCCCAGCGGGTGGTGTCCATGACCGCCCTCCATGATACGGGGTTGAGTCTTTCTGACCCGGTGACCAATCGCCCGGTGGTGGTGGCCTACTGGCGGGATATGGCCTGGCTGCTGCCTGCGGGAGCGGATGTGGCTCGCCCCATCGAGTGCGCCCGGCTCTGCCATGACCGGGGCATCCATGGGGTGCGGCTGGTGCCCTATCGGGCGGTAGGAGTGGAGTCGGGGATGTTGCTGGCCTTTCCCACCCAGCAGGTACGGGTGAACGGGCGGGACATGGGCAGCTTGCTGCTGGCCCTGTCCCCCACACCGGTCAGCGACGGGGGAGCCTATCAAGGACTGTTTGGAGGGATATGAAGATGAGAGGACTGTGGTACATCAAGCTGTGTGGGTTCCTGTCTCGGCTAGGGCTCCACCTGCCGGGGACTATCTTTTATATCGGGGGCAGCGATACTCTGCCGCCGCCCCTGTCCAAGGAGGAGGAGCGGGAGGTTTTGGCCACCTGGGAGCGGGACGGGCCCAGTCCGACCATCCGCTCCAAGCTCATTGAGCACAACCTCCGATTGGTGGTGTACATCGCCCGCCGGTTTGAAAATAGCGGCGTGGGCATTGAAGACCTCATCTCCATTGGCACCATTGGCCTCATCAAGGCGGTGGAGACCTATAACCCGGGAAAAAACATCAAGCTGGCCACCTATGCATCCCGGTGCATTGAAAATGAGATTCTCATGTATCTGCGGAAAAACGCCAACCGGAAGGGAGAGGTGTCCCTGGAGGAGCCACTGAACACCGATTGGGACGGCAATGAGCTGCTCCTCTCCGATGTGCTGGGCACGGACAGCGATGTCATTGAAAAGCCTATGGAGGAGGATGTGGAGCGGGACCTTCTGTTCCAGGCAGTGAGCAAATTAAATCCTCGGGAGCGGTCCATCATCACCATGCGCTTTGGCTTGGATGGGAAGGCGGAGCGCACCCAGAAGGAAGTGGCTTCGTTACTGGGCATCTCCCAGTCCTACATATCCCGACTGGAAAAGCGCATCATCGGACGGCTGAAGCAGGAGATTTTGAAGCTGATGTAGAACAAAGCCGTGGGCGCAGCACCCACGGCTTTGTTTAGAACTCTTTTCGGATTTGCTTCAAGGCGTGTTTCTCCAGCCGGGACACCTGGGCCTGGGAGATGCCGATCTCGGCGGACACCTCCATCTGGGTTTTGCCCTGGAAAAAACGCAGCTCCAAAATCTCCTGTTCCCGCTGGCCCAGCTTGGAGATGGCGTCGCTGAGGGCAATGTGGTCCAGCCACGCCTCGTCGGTGTTTTTCCCGTCCCGCACCTGGTCCATGACGCATACTGCATCCCCGGAGTCGGAGTAAATGGGCTCAAAGAGGGATATGGGGTCCATGACGGCGTCCATGGCGGTGACGATGTCCTCCCGGCGAAGGTCCAGAAGCTTGGACAGCTCGTCCAGCGTGGGCTCCCGCTGGTGCTCATTTTGGAATGCCTCTTTGGCCTGGAGTACCTTGTAGGCGGTGTCTCGCAGGGAGCGGGAGACCCGGATGGTGCTGTTGTCCCGGAGAAAGCGGCGGATTTCTCCGATGATCATGGGCACCCCATAGGTGGAAAACTTCACGTCCAAGTCCACATTGAAGTTATCAATGGCTTTGATGAGGCCGATACACCCCACCTGGAACAGATCATCCATGTGTTCGCCCCGGCCTGCAAACTTTTGAATCACCGACAGCACCAGGCGCAGATTCCCGGCAATCAGTTCCTCCCGGGCTGCCTGGTCGCCCTGTCGGGCTCGGCGGAGCAGGGCAATGCTCTCCTCGCTTTTCAGAACCTTGAGTTTCGACGTGTTCACGCCGCATAAGTCCACCTTACCTTGCACAAAAAGCCACCTCGTTTGGAAGATACTGTATGTAAGTATCTCCAAGCAGGTGGCTTTCATGCAGCACAGGGAGGGGGGATATTTTTTATTGTTCGATGAGGTTCGATGGATATTTTATACGGGGAAAAGAAGAGACGAGTTCAGAGAATGGAAAGAGCAGATATAGTTCAATCATCCGCCCATAGGTAACGATGTTTCAACCCACGCACCCCGTGAGGGGTGCGACTAGTGTAGCATACCGAGAGGATCTCACAGCGGAAATTTCAATCCACGCACCCCGTGTGGGGTGCGACTAACCTTTTTTGTTGACGTTGGGTGCCCTATCCATTTCAATCCACGCACCCCGTGTGGGGTGCGACCCAGGCGGTCATCCATGCCACCGGGCTGTGCAAAATTTCAATCCACGCACCCCGTGTGGGGTGCGACGAGGTACAGATACATCGCTTTTATGTCTCGGAAAATTTCAATCCACGCACCCCGTGTGGGGTGCGACCAAGGCCGGGGACAGCTGGTGGCTGATCGCCGAATTTCAATCCACGCACCCCGTGTGGGGTGCGACCCAAGATTCATTTCGAGATACCCGTTGGGTTTCATTTCAATCCACGCACCCCGTGTGGGGTGCGACGCAATTCGGATTGGGCTCTCATTGAGAAGAAGGATATTTCAATCCACGCACCCCGTGTGGGGTGCGACCAGGCATATCAAAAAGGCAAGACATACGCTCAGGAATTTCAATCCACGCACCCCGTGTGGGGTGCGACAAGCACAACGGGGCCAAACAAGGCGACCCACTGGAATTTCAATCCACGCACCCCGTGTGGGGTGCGACCCCGGAAGTGGTGTCCGGCGCTGCCACCCTGATATTTCAATCCACGCACCCCGTGTGGGGTGCGACAGGGTACTCCTCTTGGATTGCAGACAAAACTAAAATTTCAATCCACGCACCCCGTGTGGGGTGCGACGACCCATACCTTCCGGCCTGGAATCCGATGGTTTGATTTCAATCCACGCACCCCGTGTGGGGTGCGACCTTTTAGTTTCGCGGTTAATTAAAATTTACGAGGTATTTCAATCCACGCACCCCGTGTGGGGTGCGACAGTAGCCCGTCCTCGGAGTAGTCCAGGCCGACCAATTTCAATCCACGCACCCCGTGTGGGGTGCGACGAGGCTTACCGTCTCTTTGCCGTCCAGTCTGGAATTTCAATCCACGCACCCCGTGTGGGGTGCGACCTGACGTTGTCCAGCACCTGGGCCACAAACCAGTCCGAAATTTCAATCCACGCACCCCGTGTGGGGTGCGACCCGATGGGAGCCGTGTTTGACCTGTCCGGATGGATTTCAATCCACGCACCCCGTGTGGGGTGCGACAACACTGTTTACCAGGTGTTTGCCTGGTGGGGGATTTCAATCCACGCACCCCGTGTGGGGTGCGACGGTTTTGTTGAGTCAATGGCCGGACCCCGAGACAATTTCAATCCACGCACCCCGTGTGGGGTGCGACAAGGCCGTAGGCGGGGGCCCCGACAAGGGCGGGGATTTCAATCCACGCACCCCGTGTGGGGTGCGACGTTAGTGCGATACCAATACATCACCGCCTCCAGATTTCAATCCACGCACCCCGTGTGGGGTGCGACCGGCAACAAGCACAGCACACTTGTTGCAGACAAGGAATTTCAATCCACGCACCCCGTGTGGGGTGCGACTTGCGTTCATCGTCAACGAAGTTCTGTCTATGACGATTTCAATCCACGCACCCCGTGTGGGGTGCGACACTCTGTGTTTGCCAGCAAGCAGGAAATCAAGGAATTTCAATCCACGCACCCCGTGTGGGGTGCGACTGTACAGCGGTACTCATTGGGATACACCCCCATCAAATTTCAATCCACGCACCCCGTGTGGGGTGCGACATGTGGCCGCCAATAAGGTGGGCGTCCCGAAGGTATTTCAATCCACGCACCCCGTGTGGGGTGCGACTGTACCACA
>NZ_NFKG01000057.1:0-2551 GCF_002160275.1 Pseudoflavonifractor sp. An187
GTAACCGTAAAATCTCCCGGCGTATAAAAAGGCCGCCATCTCAGCGCAGAGGCAATGAGATGGCGGTCGGCATTTTCATTATGGTTTTGGAATTTTACATTTCTGAGGCGCATTCACCGGGAGGAAAGAGTCCGCCCAAGCCTTATCCGTCTGGCTCAGCCCCGGTGCGTTGTTCAGAAGCCAAACCAGGTAACGGTAGGGATCCAGGCCATTCTCCTTTGCAGTTTCAATCAGACTGTAGATCACAGCGCTGGACTGGGCGCCGGCGGGGGTGTTGGAAAAGAGCCAGTTCTTCCGGCCCATGACGAATGGTTTAATACTGCGCTCGGCACGGTTGTTGGAGAGCTCCAGCCTCCCGTCCTCCAGATAGCGTACCAGGTAGGGCCACTGCTCCCGCAGATAGTGCAGAGCCTTGCCCAGGGCAGACTTGGGGGCAGTCTTGGCGCTGGACTCATTTGCCCATACCAACAGAGCGTCTAAAACTGGTTTCTCCAGTTTCAGCCGCTTGTTATATCGTTCTTCCGGTGTCAGGTCCGCGAGAGACTGCTCCAGCTGAAACAGCCGGGTGCAGTAACACTCGCCGGTTGCCGCCGGAGACTCCTGCCGTTTCTCTTTGGGCAGTGTCTGCAGCGCCTCGTCAAACTTTCGCCTGGCGTGTGCCCAGCAGCCCACCACCCGGATATTCGGCCGTAGCTTGTGGTAGCCCTGGTAGCCGTCTGCGTGCAGCCAGCCGGAGAAATCCTTAAGGAATGCCTGGGCGTGCTCCGCCTTCCGGCTGGGCTGGTACTCATACAGGACAATGGGATACTCAGCGCAGCCGCTGGTCCGGTAGACCCACATGTAGGACTTGCTCGTAGATGTCCTGCCCGGCTCCTTCAGCACCTGCAGCGTGGTCTCATCCCCGTGCAGTACAGTCTCCCGGCACAGCTTCCGGTGCAAGGCGTCATACACCGGTCGCAACCAGGTGTCTGAGGCCTGCAGGATCCAGTTGGCCATGGTCTGCCGGGATAGCTTTAGCCCCTGCCGCTGAAACTCCTGCTCCAGGCGGTACAGCGGCGAGTACATGACGAATTTCTGCGTCATGATATGGGCCACCGCCTCTGGGGAGGCAAAGCTGCCCGGGCAGAGCACCGGCTGTCTGGGTGTTTTCCGGAGATTGCCTTCGCCTGTTTCTGCTTCGCACTGCTTGCAGGCGTAGGTATAGTACACATCCTCCCGGATCCAGAACCGGGCCGGCTCCATCTTCAGGCTCCGGCGCACCTCTTTCCCAATCTCCTCCATCACGGCGCCGCAGGTATCGCAGGTACGCTCTTCCTCGGAGAGGCGGTGCTCCACCACTTCCGTGGGGGTCCCCTCCGGTACGATATCCAGCACATTGCCGCTATGCCGCTTGCGGGCATGGGCCTTTACCGCCACCTGCTCCGCTGTGGCGTTCCTGGTCCCATAGGCATAGGTCTCCGCCTCATTCGCCATGAGAGACAGCTGGTCCATCAGCCCCTCCTGGAGCCGCTCTGAGGATGCCCCAAACTGCCGCTTCTTGGCAAGACCAAGCTGCTCCAGAAGCCATTGGTTCTGGAGCTTCAGCTCAGTCAGTTGCGCCTGCTGAGAATCGTATTCCGCCCGTGAGATGGTCACCATTTCCGGGGTGCTTGCGGCAGTGTTCTTCTCATGTTCCATGAGAAAATGATACCACAAAACGAGGCAAAAGGCCAGTGTTTTCAATGCTTTCCGGTATCATATTGCGCTCAGACCGCTCACCGCCTTGTTTGCCTTCGGCTGCTCTGTCTTCAGCCCCTCCATCAACCAGCGGTACTGCTGCGGCGTCAGAGCCTGCACTTCCTCCGTGCTCCGGGGCCATTGGAAACTGCCGCTCTCCAGGCGCTTATACAGCAGCAGAAAGCCGTCTCCCTCCCAGTACAGCGCCTTGAGGCGGTCCCGCCTCCTCCCGCAGAACAGAAACAGCGCCCGCTGAAAGGGATCCATCTGGAACTGGGTTTTTACCAGATTGGCCAGCCCATCAATACCTCGCCGCAGGTCTGTGTATCCGCAGGCGATGTACACCGGGCAGCTGCAGTTAAAATCGTTCAGCATGACTTTGCTGCCTGGAGAATTGCCTGCAGTGTGGCCCCATCCGCTCCCTCATAGACTTGGATCCGCACACCGCTCACCTCCATAGCGGCTACGATATGCCCGGAGGGCTGGGTACGCTCTTCTATGACCGGCACCTCTGCAAAGGTTACCTCCTGGACTTCTTTCAGGGCCTGAAACACCTTCCTCTGCCAGGAGAAATAGGTGGATACCGCTATCCCATTTTCCTGGCACCATTGACCTACCGGCAGCCCGCTGCTCCGGCAGGCCTCCACACGTCGGCTCCATTCCGCCAACCGGTGTTGTTGATTGGCTCTCTGTAAACTTGCCGCCTTCTCCATGCCTGCACCTCACTATCTCAGAGTCTTGAATACTCTCTGGTACTACCTTGTACTATTTCAGACTCTTATAGTTTGGCAGAGGCATTCTTCCCTGACAAGTCGCTGCTTGAATTGACGCTTAC
>NZ_NFKG01000058.1:0-2480 GCF_002160275.1 Pseudoflavonifractor sp. An187
AGCCCCGTATCCGAAAGAGAAGGCTGTGAGACTGGATCCAGAGTACCGCGGGACACGTGAAACCCCGTGGGAAGCTGGGGGGACCACCCTCCAACCCTAAATACTACCTGATGACCGATAGTGGAGCAGTACCGTGAGGGAAAGGTGAAAAGGACCCCGAGAGGGGAGTGAAATAGAACCTGAAACCTTGTGCTTACAAGCACTCAAAGCCCGTTAAAGGGTGATGAGGTACCTTTTGTAGAATGGTCCGGCGAGTTATTGTTACTGGCAAGGTTAAGGTATTCAGTACCGGAGCCGCAGCGAGAGCGAGTCTGAATAGGGCGTATGAAGTCAGTGGCAATAGACCCGAAACCGGGTGACCTATCCATGAGCAGGTTGAAGTGGAGGTAAAACTCCATGGAGGACCGAACGCACGCTCGTTGCAATGATCGGCGATGACTTGTGGATAGCGGTGAAATTCCAATCGAACCCGGAGATAGCTGGTTCTCCCCGAAATAGCTTTAGGGCTAGCGTTGTTTTAGATTACTGGAGGTAGAGCACTGAATGGGCTAGGGGGCGATAAGCTTACTGAACCCTATCAAACTTCGAATGCCAGCTAATTGATGAACAGCAGTCAGACTGTGTGAGATAAGTCTCATAGTCAAAAGGGAAACAGCCCAGACCCACAGCTAAGGTCCCAAATATACGCTAAGTGGAAAACGATGTGGAGTTGCGAAAACAACCAGGATGTTGGCTTAGAAGCAGCCACTCATTAAAAGAGTGCGTAATAGCTCACTGGTCGAGTGACTCTGCGCGGAAAATGTAACGGGGCTAAGCGTATAACCGAAGCTTGGGCTTGTCGTAAGACAGGGGTAGGGGAGCGTCGAATATGGGGTGAAGTCGCATCGGAAGGAGCGGTGGACTGTATTCGAGTGAGAATGCCGGAATGAGTAGCGAGAATCATGTGGGAATCATGATGGCCGAAAATCTAAGGTTTCTTGGGGAAGGTTCGTCCGCCCAAGGTAAGCCGGGAGCTAAGGCGAGGCCGAAAGGCGTAGTCGATGCACATACGGTTGAAATTCCGTAGCCACCGAACTTTAAACACACTGACACTTTGGAATAGCCGGACCCGGGCGTTGGTTGACCCGGGCGTAAGGGACCGAAATATAGTAGGGAAGCCGGCGATGTCCAGAGGCGAGAAAAGGTGTGAGGTATACTAAGGTGCCCGTACCGCAAACCGACACAGGTAGATGAGGAGAGAATCCTAAGGCCAACGGGAGAAGGGTTGTTAAGGAACTCGGCAAAATGACCCCGTAACTTCGGGATAAGGGGAGCTCCCTAAGGGGAGCCGCAGAGAATAGGCCCAAGCGACTGTTTACCAAAAACACAGGTCTATGCTAAATCGAAAGATGACGTATATGGGCTGACGCCTGCCCGGTGCTGGAAGGTTAAGAGGAGGGCTTAGCGCAAGCGAAGGTCTGAATTGAAGCCCCAGTAAACGGCGGCCGTAACTATAACGGTCCTAAGGTAGCGAAATTCCTTGTCAGGTAAGTTCTGACCCGCACGAATGGCGTAACGATTTGGGCGCTGTCTCAACAGCCCACCCGGCGAAATTGTTGTACTGGTGAAGAAGCCAGTTACCCGCAACTAGACGGAAAGACCCCATGGAGCTTTACTGTAGCTTAATACTGGAGTTCGGTAATTCATGTACAGGATAGGTGGGAGACTAGGAAGCATGGGCGTCAGCTCATGTGGAGTCACCCTTGGGATACCACCCTTGGATTGCTGGGCTTCTAACCTGCGGCCGTGAATCCGGTCGGGGGACACTGTTAGGTGGGCAGTTTGACTGGGGCGGTCGCCTCCTAAAAGGTAACGGAGGCGCTCAAAGGTTCGTTCAGCACGGACGGAAATCGTGCATTGAGTGTAAACGCATAAACGAGCCTAACTGCGAGACCGACGGGTCGAGCAGTAACGAAAGTTGGAGTTAGTGATCCGGCGGTATGCAAGTGGAAGTGCCGTCGCTCAACGGATAAAAGCTACCCTGGGGATAACAGGCTGATCTCCCCCAAGCGTCCACAGCGACGGGGAGGTTTGGCACCTCGATGTCGGCTCGTCACATCCTGGGGCTGTATTCGGTCCCAAGGGTTCGGCTGTTCGCCGATTAAAGTGGCACGCGAGCTGGGTTCAGAACGTCGTGAGACAGTTCGGTCCCTATCTGTTGCGGGCGTAAGAGATTTGAAGAGAGCTGTCCTTAGTACGAGAGGACCGGGATGGACATACCTCTGGTGCACCAGTTGTCCTGCCAAGGGCACAGCTGGGTAGCTACGTATGGACGAGATAAACGCTGAAGGCATCTAAGCGTGAAACTCCCTCTAAGATTAGATCTCTCATCCTTTATGGAGTAAGGCTCGACGTAGACTATGTCGTTGATAGGTCGGAGGTGGAAGCGCTGTGAGGCGTGTAGCTGACCGATACTAATTAGCCGAGGGCTTGACCTACAA
>NZ_NFKG01000059.1:0-2075 GCF_002160275.1 Pseudoflavonifractor sp. An187
AGATCACCGAGGCCGGCGCCGGCACTCTGGTGTTCACCGGTCCCGACAAGAAGTCTCCCCAGCTGGACAAGCTGGTCATCGAGCTCAAGGAGGCCGCTGAGCCCCAGCCCGAGGAGTACACCGTCACCGTGAACACCCAGGGCGAGGGCACCGCTACCGCCGAGCCCACCACCGCCACCGCTGGCACCACCGTGACCCTGACTCAGACCGCTGCTGAGGGCTGGCACTTCGTGGAGTGGCAGAGCGAGACCGTCACCGTCACCGATAACACCTTCGTGATGCCTGAGGGCAACGTCACCGTCACCGCCGTGTTTGAGAAGGACGAGACCCCCGAGCCCGGCGATGTCAACAAGACCCTGCTGGAGAAGACCGTGGCCTATGCCGAGGGTCTGGACACCACTGGTGTCACCGACACCGCCAAGAAGGCCTTTGAGGACGCTCTGGACAACGCCAAGACCGTTCTGGCCGACGCCAACGCCACCCAGGAAGAGGTCAACGCCGCTTGGGACCAGCTGCTGGAAGGCATCTGGGGTCTGGGCCTGACCCAGGGCGACAAGGCCCTCCTGGAGAAGCTGATCGCCAAGGCTGAGAGCATGCTGCCCAACGCCGACAAGTACGTGGAGACCACCTGGCAGCAGCTGGTGGACGCCCTGGCTACCGCCAAGGACGTGTACGCCGACGGTGACGCCATGGATGAGGACATCAAGCCTGTGGCTCAGGCTCTGCTGGACGCCATCCTGGCCCAGCGCTTCAAGGCTGACAAGTCCATCCTGGAAGACCTCATCGGCAAGGCCGAGGGCATCGACCTCACCGGTTACACCGCCGAGTCCGTGGCCACCTTCCGCACCGCTCTGGCTACCGCCCAGAACGTGATGGCTGACGCCACCCTGTCCGAGGACGATCAGGCCAAGGTGGACGACGCTGTGGCCGCTCTCCAGAGCGCCATGGACGGCCTCACCGCCGGTGGCGCTCCCGAGACCACCGACAAGCCTGAGGCCTCTGAGAAGCCTGAGACCACCGACAAGCCTCAGGCCACCGAGAAGCCCGCTGAGAAGCCTGCTCAGACTGGCGACTCCGCTCAGCTGATGCTGTATGTGGCCGCTCTGGGTGCCGCTGTGGTGGCTCTGAGCACTGCCACTGTGGTGCGCAAGCGTCGCAGCTAAGGCACTCTCAGGTCTCTGAGACCCAAAGCATGACAAAGCCCCGGAGGAAGCTTTTGCTTCCTCCGGGGCTTTTCTGTTTTCCTCTCCCAGAGTAAAGCCTCCCTTGTGTAAAGGGAGGTGGCACAGCGTCAGCTGTGGCGGAGGGATTAATCGTCTAACCATCCATGTATCAGGCTTGCCAGCCTGGTGGGGACGCTTCCCGCTGGGGGTTTCTTTTGAGCGGGCAAAAGAAACCAAAACCCGCTTAGGGCGTTCCCCCCTAAGGACCTCCCTGGGGTACGAGGCTGCCCCTGCGGTGGTTCTCAGGCCGGCCCGTGACCCCTGCTGTGGCCCCTGTTACTGCCACCACACCAGGCTATCCTGGCAACTGGCCCTATCGCCAGGCGGTTTCCACCTCCGGGCCTACCTGGGCAAGCGGCGTTCCCGCCGCCGGGAGCCTGGCTGCCCATCGCTGGGAACAGCGGCTTACCAGGGTAAGGCCCTGGGGAGTAGAAGCACCATCCGGCAGAGAAGTAGGTGCTGTCTATCGTGCCTCCAAGCCATCTATGTGACCCATCCAGGACCAGGGCCGAAACCAGGAGGACGCAGGTGCATCCCGTACCGCGGGGTGGATTCCACAAGGCGGGGGAAGGCCCCGCCTTTGGTGGGTCTTTGGTGACTTTCTGCCCACCCAGAAAGTCACCCCAGCGGAGCGTCCCCCGGCGGGGGCGCTGGTCTGCGCCAAGGAAATTGGAGAAGTGTATGCGTTCTCCTTTTGTACAACGGCATAAAACAAGCCAAAGAGAGGAGCCCGGAGGAAGCAGGTGAACTGCTCCCCGTCAAGAGGACAGTGAAAAAATATAAAGTTTTCCCGGCCAGTAGCCTATGTGCTGCTGGCCGCTTTTTATGCAGCGAGATACAGCTCGTGCTTCT